>JAUNJM010000060.1 GCA_030533265.1 Ruminococcus sp.
TGCGTTCTTTTCTGCATTTGCAAGCTGTTGCTTTGAAGTTTCAGTTTCATAGAAGAACTGATAGTCTCCACGTCTTTTGAAAACTCCTCTTAAAACTATAATCAGAATCACCGATGCAATAAAACACAATACTGCAAGCAGCTGTGAAACCTTTATCTGACCGATATAAAGTGAATCAGTACGCAGAGCCTCAATGAAATATCTGCCCAGACCGTACCAGCCTATATACATCAGGAAAACTTCTCCGTCAAACTTACGGCGTTTTGCATAAAAATGCAGAATTACAAATCCAATAATACACCAGAGCGACTCGTATAGAAAACATGGGTGAACAGGTGCATATACTGATGCTGTTCCTCCTATATTGTCATTTGAAGCTATGAACTCCATTGTCTTTTTACTGATCATACCCCAAGGCAGGTTTGTATTTGAACCAAATGCCTCCTGATTGAAAAAATTGCCCCAGCGACCGATTGCCTGTCCTATAAGAAAGCACGGTGCTACAACATCAAGCAATGCTGAAAGCTTAATCTTTCTGAGTTTTGCTATTATGCCTCCTACAAGCAATGCTCCGATTACTCCTCCATAAATCGCAAGTCCTCCGTCACGAATACTGAAAAATGATTTAATACTCGCATCTGAACTGAACAGGATATAATATAATCTTGCTCCGAGTATTGCTCCGATAAGTCCTCCGATAACCGAATCAGTTGCTCTATTAGGGTCAATACCGTATGATTTCATTTTTCTAAAACCGTATATCATTGCTATAAGTATTCCGACTGCAATGAGAAAACCATACCAATAGATGCAAAAATCAGTACCAGGAATTTTAAACATAACTCTGTCAACCGTAAATCCTTTTTTCAGAAAGTTATCTCCACTACCGAAGTTAGGAAAATATACTTTATCCGGATTACTGATAACAGCTTCTCTGATTGATTCACTGACATCGTATGCGTCAGATATAAGTTTTGTTGCTATTTGTGTCATAATCATCCTCTTTTCATGTTATTGATTGTCTATAATTGAGATGGAAACGTTGTTGGTGTCAAAAAGCGTTTTCAATGCTTTATTGCAATCTTCAATCGTCAAATCTGCAAGCTCATTTGTCCATGTAAACACATCAACATTTTCAAAGTTTGCTCCCATCATAAGTGACGCACAGTTTTCTACATTGTTGAATCCCTTTATCATGCTACCATAGGTTGACTTTTTTGACATCTCAAAAAGCTTTGGATCAAGGCCATTTTTCTTTACATTCTCAACTGCTTCTATGCACTTTTTCAATACTTTATGTGGATTGTCTGACTCACCGCTACATATACATGAGAAAAAGCCTTCACCATTAAAAATCTGATGTGAAAACGTAGAGTTTATAAGTCCTTCCTGTAACATTTCTTTATACACCTGTGAAACAGGACCAAACAATATCGGCAATATAATTAACCCGGCAAGCTCCATTCTGACAAGTTCCTTACCTTTAAAGCCATTTGCTTTAAAACCTATTTCAAAAAGTGGAACACCAACCTTGAAGGTTTCTCTTATCTCCTTTTGAAAGACCTCATAAGGTTCATCAGTAAACTCTGATTGCAAGTGCTTATTCTCAGCAGGTATCAAATATTCATCACAAATCCTGAGCACCTCGTCCTCGTCAACATCACCTGCGATAGATAAGCACATATTATGCAGGTTATAAAACGTATTATAACAAGTATACAAAAGCTCTGCATTGATATGTGATATAGACTCGACCGTTCCTGCAATGTCTATTCTTACAGGGTGATTTTTATACATTGCTTTAAGCAGGTTAAAAAAACATTTTCGGTTCGGAGAGTCGTTGCACATTTTTATTTCCTGTGCTATAATCCCCTGTTCTTTATCGACAGTTTCCTGAGTAAAATAGGGTTGCTGGACAAATCCCAGCAGTATTTCAAGTGGTCTTTTATAGTCACCTGACGTACTGAAGGTATACGCTGTTTGCTCAAATGATGTAAAAGCATTAGCTCTTGCACCTGTTACAGCATAAAGGTCAAAAACATCGCAATCCTCGTTCTCAAAAAGCTTATGCTCAAGGAAATGTGCGATACCCTCAGGAACTTCGATATAATCATCGCTGTCACTCGTTTTAAATCTTGTGTTTACTGAACCGTACTTCGTTGCAAAAAGTGCCTCTACCGTTGAAAAGCCTTCCATTTTCCAGATAAGCACGTCAAGTCCTGAAGGATGCTTGATTTTAACATATCGCTCCCCTGTTCGCTTATCCTCATAAACAACCTTTGGATAGTTCATTTATTCCACCTCCGGTTCCATTACATATACTGTATCAAGTTTAAATGATTTTGCTGACGCAATAACCCTCTCTTTTGACACACTTCTGATAATTTCGTTTATCTCATCAGGAGAAGCTTCTCCACCTCTGATGCGTTGCGTGAAATACCATGAATTCAACGATTCCATGCTATCACAATTCGACTTGAAGCCATTACACAAAGCTGATTTTGTGTTTTCAAAAAGTTCGTCCGAAAACTCACCATCTGATATTGATTGAAGCTGTTTTTCAATCTCAGTTCTTGCCTTGTCAATGTTAGACTTCTCAACGCCACTATCTATAAGCATTACTCTTTTACACTCAAGAATATTTGAAGCACAATAATAGCACAACGACAACTTTTCTCTGACATTTGTGAACAGCAATGAAAATGCTGTTCCACCCATAAGTGCTGACATAACTTTTTGTGCATAAAAGTCGGCACTATCAGTTTTATATGCCATTATCATTTTGCACTGACTGACATCATATTTTTCAGTAATCTCAGCAGGTTCTGACTTTATTTCGGTTGGTACTGAAAAGTTATATTCAATATCAACGTTACGGTCCAGCTTTTCTAAAGCCTTAAAAATCATATCATTTATTTGTAGATTCGGTTTTCCA
>JAUNJM010000029.1 GCA_030533265.1 Ruminococcus sp.
ACTTTTTTAGTATATATCCAACATATGCTTTATGATTTAAAGGAACAGGGGTTTGAAATAGTTGCTGATGCGGGACTTTCGGACGTTGTTGTTGTAAATACCTGTGGATTTATCGAGTCTGCTAAGCAGGAGGCTATTGATACTATTCTTGAATTCTGTACTCTAAAAAAAGAGGGTAGGATAAAGGCTGTTATCTGTACAGGCTGTCTTGCTGAGCGTTATAGGGAAGAAGTATTGAAAGAGATTCCTGAGCTTGACGCTGTTATAGGTATAGGCTCTAATCAAAAGCTTTGTGATGTTATAAGAGATGTACTTTGTGATGGCAAGAGCGTTTGCGATTTTGCTGAAAAGACAAATCTTTCACTGGAAGGTGGCAGAATTATTTCAACACAGCCGTTTTATGCATATCTTAAAATCGCTGAGGGTTGTGATAATTGCTGTACATACTGTGCAATTCCATCAATAAGAGGCAGGTTTAGAAGTCGTAGGATAGAGGATATTATAAAAGAGGCAGAGTGGCTTGCAGAGCACGGTGTTACGGAGATAGTCGTTATCGCACAGGATACAACAAGATATGGTGAGGATATTTACGGTAAGCCAATGCTTGCACAACTTTTGCGTGAGCTTTGCAAAATAGATGGTCTTAAATGGATAAGAACGCTCTATGCTTATCCCGAAAGAATTACCGATGAGCTTATTGATACTATCAGAGATGAACAAAAGCTGGTGAAGTATCTTGACATACCTTTGCAACACTGTAATCGTGATGTGCTCAAAAGAATGAACAGACATGGTGACAGGGATTCGCTTGTTGCACTAATTTCGAAGATTCGCAGTAAGATACCTGATGTTGTGCTGAGAACGACGCTTATTGCCGGTTTTCCAGGGGAAACTCAGGAGCAGTTTGAGGAGCTTGTTGATTTTGTCAAGGAAGTCAAGTTTGAGCGACTCGGCTGTTTTGCATACTCCATTGAGGAAGGTACGCCTGCAGCAAAGTTTGATGGTCAGATAGATGAGGAAGAAAAACAGCACAGAGCTGACATTATTATGCAGGAGCAGATGTTCATTTCAGACAGAATAAACGAAATGCTTATAGGAAAAGATATTGAAGTCGTTGCTGAGGGCTTTGACAGATATGCTGAATGTTATTTCGGAAGAAGTGTTATGGACGCTCCTGAAATTGACGGTAAGATTTTCTTTACAAGCGAAAAGCGTCCAACTGAGGGCGATTACGTCAAGGTGCATATAGATGATACTCTTGATTATGACCTTATCGGAACAAGAGTGGATTAATGACATAAGGAGAAAGAATATGAATTTACCAAACAAACTTACTGTATTAAGAGTAGCATTGATTCCGTTTTTTATGGCTACACTGTTGATTTATCAGATACCTTATCATATGGTGTGGGCTTTGGCTTTGTTTGCAATAGCGTCAATTACCGACTGGTTTGATGGAAAAATTGCAAGAAAAAATAATCTTGTCACAACATTCGGAAAATTCCTTGACCCGCTCGCAGACAAACTGCTTGTAATGACTGCACTTATTTGCTTTGCTTTTGAACGCTGGATAGACCCTGTTGCAGTGGTATTGATACTTGGTAGAGAGTTTATGGTAACAGGATTAAGACTTGTTGTTGCAAAAGAGGGAGTTGTTGTTGCAGCAGGTATATGGGGAAAGCTTAAAACTGCTTTTACTATGATAGCATTCGTGGTTATCATGCTTTTGCAGATAGTTTTTCCTGATACAAAGGGTAGTCCTAATCTCAACTGGGGTGCACCGATATTCCTGATAAACGAGCTTCTTATATGGCTGTCAGTAATTCTTACCATGATTTCCGGTGTAATTTATCTCAAGGGATATTGGAAATATATTGATTCAAGTAAGTAATCACGCTTCTGTGTGAAATGCATATAATAAATGATAATGTAAAATGCTTAACAGCAAGAGTAGCTTTTGAAGCCTTTTCAGAGAGAGGTCGGTTGGTGAAAGATCTTATGGCTTGAAATGTGAAGTGCGGCTGCCAGCAGGGTTTGAGGAAAGCTTTTTGCGAGTATTCTTACCTCGTCTGACCTGCGTTAAGGGTAAAGAGTCGGACTTTGTCCGAAAAATCGGAGTGGAACCGTAGTAGATTTACTGCCTCCTGAGGTCTTTTAGGCTTTGGGAGGCTTTATTTATATAAAAACAGATGAAAAGAGGGATATTTATGTCATTCATTGATAACATTAAGCATGACATTGAGTCAATAAAGGAACGTGATCCTGCTGCACATAGTACACTTGAAATTATCTTGACATATTCAGGAGTTCACGCTGTTGTCATGCACAGGCTTGCACACTGGTTCTATAAGAAAAATCACAAGGTTATTGCAAGAGTGATCTCACAGTTTTCAAGGTTTATTACAGGAATCGAGATACACCCTGGTGCAAAAATCGGAAAAGGTCTGCTTATTGACCACGGAAGTGGAGTGGTTATCGGAGAAACTGCTGAGATAGGGGATTATTGCCTTATCTATCAGGGTTGTACGCTGGGCGGTACAGGTAAGGAGCATGGAAAGCGTCACCCAACACTCGGTAATAACGTTATGGTCGGAAGTGGTGCAAAGATTCTTGGGCCTTTTAAGGTTGGTGATGGTGCGAAAATCGCAGCCAACGCTGTTGTGCTTGAGGAAGTTCCACCGAATTGTACTGCTGTCGGAGTGCCTGCAAGAATTGTAAAACAGAACGGTAAAAAGGTCTATGATCTTGACCAGGTTCATATTCCTGACCCTGTTGCACAGGAGCTTTGCTTATACAGAATCAGGCTTGAAAAGCTTGAAAAACAAGTGGAAAAGTTGAATAAAGAAGACTGATAAGAAAGGAGAAAAAGTATGCAGATATATAATACCCTTACAAGAAAAAAAGAGGAATTTGTGCCGAATGAGGCAGGAAAGGTTGCAATGTACACCTGTGGACCGACAGTATATCATTACGCACACATAGGAAACCTGAGAAGCTATATCATGGAGGATGTGCTGGAGAAGTATCTGCGTTTTGTCGGCTATGATGTAAAACGTGTTATGAATATTACTGACGTTGGTCACCTGACAAGTGATGGAGATACCGGTGATGATAAGATGCTCAAGGGTGCAAAACGTGAGCATAAGACAGTTATGGAGATAGCAAAGTTTTACACTGATGCTTTTTTTGCTGACTGCAAAAAGCTGAACATAAAGACTCCTGACGTTGTTGAGCCTGCAACTGGTTGCATTGACGATTTCATCAAAGTTATTTCAAGTCTTATCGAAAAAGGCTATGCTTATGAATCAGGCGGAAATATTTATTTTGATACATCCAAGCTGGAGCAGTATTATGTTTTCAATGATTTCAAAGAGGAAGATCTTGCTGTTGGAGTGCGTGAGGGTGTTGAAGAGGACAGCAATAAAAAGAACAAGGCTGATTTTGTACTTTGGTTTACAAAGTCCAAGTTTGATGATCAGGAATTGAAATGGGACAGCCCTTGGGGTATTGGTTATCCGGGTTGGCATATAGAGTGCTCATGCATAAGCATGAAGCATCTTGGTGAATATCTTGATATTCACTGTGGTGGAATTGACAATGCTTTCCCTCATCACACAAATGAGATTGCTCAGAGTGAAGCTTACATCGGACACAGGTGGTGCAACTACTGGTTCCATGTACTTCACCTCAATACAAACAGTGGCAAGATGAGTAAGTCGACGGGAGAATTTTTGACTGTATCTTTGCTTGAATCAAAGGGATATGATCCGTTGGTTTACAGATTTTTCTGTCTGCTTTCACACTATCGCAAGTCGCTGGTGTTCACTTATGAAAACCTTGACAATGCTGTTGTTTCATACAACAAGCTCCTTAATAAAATTGCAACTCTTCTCAAGGAAAACAGTGCTGAGGTTGACAAGTCTGATTTTGACAGGCTGAGAAAAGAGTTTACTGATGCAATGGACAATGACCTTAATACATCAATGGCAATCACTGCATTGTACAACGTACTCAAAGCAGATGTTAATGCAAAGACAAAGCTTGCACTCATTGAGGAGTATGACAGGGTATTGTGTCTTGACCTTATTGCAAAGGCTGAAAAGCTTGTTGCTGAATCGAATGCTGATGATATTCCTGCAGAGATACTTGCACTTGCTGAGGAGAGAAAAGAAGCAAGAAAGGCTAAGGATTTTGCAAAGGCTGATGCTTTGAGGAACAAGATTGCTGATATGGGATATATCATTGAGGAAACACGTCAGGGAACAAAGATTTCTAAGAAATAGTGAGGTCAAAAATGAGAAGTTACGGATATATGGGACCGCAAGAAAAGTCGCAGTCAAGATTTAAGAGCTATTTTAAGCTTTCACTTATCGGCATACTGCTTGTTGTAGTGTTTGCATTGTTTTACGCTTGTGCTGACTCAAATAAATTACCGTTTGATCTTGACAATGTTGACCTGATACAATACAAGGTGCCGTCTGATGACACACCTGTCGTAGTTTATGAAACGTCACAGGGTACATTCAAGGCTGTGCTTTTCCCTCATGAAGCACCGAAATACTGCGAATATTTCACAAAGCTTGTCAATGACGGTTACTACAATGGTACACACGTTTTTATCGTAGAAAAGGGAGTTTACTTTATGGGTGGCTCAAAGACTGAAAACGGTGTGACTGATGATGAAACGGATGAAACTCAGATCGAACAGGAGCTTTCTCCAAATTTGTGGCCTTTCAAGGGTACACTTATGGCTTACGGTGAGGAGAAGGGCTGGCTTACAAACAAGAAGGTTCAATCGGGAAGCAGGGTACTTTTTGTCAACAGTGTTGAGTTTACGGACGAATTTATCAAGGAGATAGATTCTGTTGAAGCCAACAAGGACATTACAGAAACCTTCAAGGAAAAGGGTGGTATACCGAACTTTTCACAGCAATATACTGCTTTCGGGCAGGTTTATGACGGCATGGACACATATGACAAGATTTGCGGCTATGACGTTATAGATGCGGAAAATAATAATCTTCAGCCGATTGATGATATAACTTTCAACAAGGTTTATATGTCTACTTACGGTGAAAACAAAAATGATGACTTTTTCAAGCTTGAAAAAGTGAAAGCTGGGGAGTCGCAGAAATAAAAAAATGCCATGTTCTGAATTGTATGGGACATGGCATTTTTTGCGTAAAGCATATTGAATATAAAATTAAAACAAAAATCGAAAGCTATTGATAATTTCATCACACATTTTCACTTCTGAGGTTTTATTTTCGCTCTGATATGTTGCGAATACCATTTCAGGGTATTAGCTCGAATAAGTCAATTTAATATCAGTAAAAATGTATGCCTGTTTTATGCAAAATGGCATAACCAAAAATAAAGGAGATTTTATATGGTTACTCATTGCTGAGCTGGGTTTTCGGAAAATAATGCTCAAGAATCTCCTGATAGCTTTTGCCTTGCTTTGAAAGATAATCTGCACCGTATTGGCTCATGCCGACAAGATGTCCGAGTCCTTTTGATTTTATAATGCAGGAGTCGTCCTCAAAATTGAGCGTAAAGCATGGAGAGGGCAGTGAAAGAGCGTTTGCAAATTCTGTACCTGTCATGGTGAGATCGTTTATTTTGATTGACAGAATAGTACCGTTTGTTGTTTTTTTCACAATTTCAAGACTGTTTTCATCAATATCACCTGCTTGTGGAAAGTGCTCCGACAGCTCTTTTAACGTTATTACAGTGGACTTTTCAAAATTAGCTGTCTTTGAATCCCACTTGCTGTCAACCGATTTTAGATATGGAATTTCCGTTCCCCACATATCTTTTGCAGATTCGGTTTTACCGGATGAAATTGCATGAAACGATACAACAATCGGCTCGTTTTCATAGGTGAGAACCTTGTTTTTTACTGAATCTACGGCTTTTTTAACCTTACTGAGTGCTTTGCTGTAGCCATCACCATAAAGCTTTTCAGCCTGCTTTGATGTGAAATAGCTTTGATATAAACTGCTGTCGTCACTGATCGCTGCACCGTTAAGAGCTTTTGTCGGAGAGGCTTCCTCGGATAGCTGACGGCTCAGAATGTATGTATGAGCAAGGACAGTCTGTGCTTTCAGAGCTTCAATGTCAAATTCAGCAGGCATCTGTGCAAGAACTGCTCCGACAAGATAATCCTCAAGTGGTATTTCCTCAACCCTGTTTTGCTCTGTAAACAAAATCTTCACTGTGGCACTGTCATATTCGCCTGAATTAGTGTTGTTCCCATGTTTTAAAAACGACAGACATGGTATGAAAAGTAAGAAGATACTGAAAATCAGCATGATCTCTATTTGTTTTTTCATTTTACTTGTCCTTTCATTTTGAATGTTTAGTAAAGTATATGCTACTGTTTTTAAAAAAATAATCAGCATAGATTGATGTTTTCGACAAAAGCTGAGGTTTTGTTTATATCCAGTTAATATTTAGGGAATATAATAACGTTAAATCATAGAAAGGAATAAGATAACATATGCTTAAACTTAATAATATTGTTAAGGACTATTCTTCCGGTGATACTGTTGTCAAGGCTTTGAAGGGTGTTGATATACGGTTCCGTGAGAGCGAATTTGTGTCAGTCCTCGGACCATCAGGCTGTGGTAAAACAACACTTCTCAATATTATCGGTGGTCTTGATCGATATACAAAAGGCGATCTGATCATCAACGGCAAGTCGACAAAAGATTTCAAGGATCGTGACTGGGATACTTATCGTAATCATTCTATCGGATTCGTATTCCAGAATTATAATCTTATAGCTCATCAGACTGTTTTGTCAAACGTTGAGCTTGCACTCACATTGTCAGGTGTATCAAAAGCTGAAAGACGTCAGAGGGCTGTTGATGTGCTCACTCAGGTCGGACTTGGTGATCAGTTGCATAAAAAACCTAACCAGATGTCTGGTGGACAGATGCAGAGAGTCGCTATTGCAAGAGCTTTGATAAATAATCCTGATATTCTGCTTGCAGATGAACCAACAGGTGCTCTCGATTCTGAAACAAGCGTTCAGATAATGGAGATACTCAAAAAGATTTCAAAGGATAAGCTTATTATCATGGTTACTCATAACCCTGAGCTTGCTGAAAAATATTCAAGCAGAATTATCAGACTGCTTGACGGTAAGGTTATTGATGATACAAATCCTTTTGATGACAGCAAAACTGAGTCTGAAAAAGCTTTAAAGGAAAAGAAAAAGTCTAAAAAGACTTCAATGTCATTTTTTACAGCACTTTCTCTCAGCCGTAACAACCTGCTTACCAAAAAAGGAAGAACTTTCCTTACTTCTTTTGCAGGATCAATCGGTATTATAGGAATTGCTCTGATATTGTCGCTGTCGAACGGTGTTCAGATGTATATAGACCAGGTTCAGGAGGATACTCTTTCGAGCTATCCTTTGCAGATAACAAGGACGACTGCTGACTTTGGTGAACTTATGAAGGCGATGTCCGATCAGAACGAAGACAAGCATAATCACGATATGGATAAGGTCTATTCGAGGAATCTGTTGTCACAGCACCTTGATACGATGCTTAAAGGTACTAAAATAAACAATCTTGAAAAGTTCAAGAAGTTTGTTGATGGTAACAAGGAGATTAAGGACCTTACAACTGATATTCAGTATAGCTACTCTATGCCTATAAATGTATACAAGGCTGACACATCTGAGAAGGTAGTACAGGTTAATCCGTCAACTTTGCTTATAGATTCGGGATTCTATTCTGAAACCCAGCTCGATTCAATGACTGCTATGGGAACAGGTTCTGCTGATGTCTGGTCCGAAATGATTGGCAACGAAAAAATTATAAAGAATCAGTATGATGTCCTCGCAGGAAAGCTGCCTGAAAAATACAACGAGGTTATACTCGTTGTTGACAAGCACAATGAGCTTAATGACTATGTGCTTTATTCTCTGGGGATGCTTGATTCATCAAAGTTCAAGGACTTGATGCAGAAGGCTATTGCAGGTGAGGAGATTGATCTTGCTGATGAACAGACAGTTTATACTTATGATGAGCTTCTTGATCTCAGATTCAAGATAATCTCGCCGACAGACAAGTACGTTAAAGAGGACGGCTTGTGGGTAGACAAGAGTGATGATGAAGAGTTCATGAAGAAAATTGTTGACAATGGTATTGAACTGAGCGTAGTTGGTATTGTCAGACCGACTGAGGACGCATCGGCAGCTTCTATCGGTGGAGCTATCGGTTACAGACACGATCTTACGACATACATGATCGACAAGGTGAGTGAGAGTGAGATCGTCAAGGAGCAGATGAAAAATAAGGACACAGATATATTTACAGGGCTGAAATTTGCTACTGATAAGGACAAGGAAGACAGCAATGTTAAGGTTATGTCTGCTGATAGGCTTGAAGAAAAGAAAAATAATTCTGCACAGGTCATGGATATGAGCAAGCTTGATCCGTCAAAGCTTACTGACACACAGAAAAAGTATTATGCGAGCCTGACAGAGGAGCAGATGGCTCTTATTAAACAGATGTCTGATGAGCAGATGCAGTTGATAAAGGCTCAGGAAAAGGCTACAAAGCTGGTGTCGGATGCGACGTATGACGGTAACCTTGAAAAGCTCGGTTATTCAACTGAGGAAAATCCGTCAGCTATCAACATTTACTCTAAGGACTTCAAGGCAAAAGAACGTATCACTGAGATAATTGATGAATACAATAAAAAGCTTGATGAGGATGACAAGATCGAATACACTGATTACATTGGTCTTATCATGTCATCAGTTAGTACAATAATCAACTCAATAGGCTATGTACTCATTGCTTTTGTAGCGATTTCACTCGTTGTATCGTCAATCATGATTGGTATTATCACATATATTTCTGTACTTGAACGTACAAAAGAGATTGGTATTCTCAGAAGTATTGGTGCTTCAAAGAAGGATATTTCAAGAGTATTCAATGCTGAAACGCTTATTGTTGGTTTTATAGCCGGTATTATCGGTATCGGATTGTCGTATCTGCTGACTATACCGATAAATGCTATCATAAGGCATATTACTGATGTTCCGTTGAGGGCAACTATTCCTACAGAGGGTGCAGTTATACTCGTTGCTATAAGTATGGTTCTCACACTTATTGCAGGATTGTTCCCGTCAAGAATCGCTGCAAAGAAAGACCCTGTTGTTGCACTCAGAACTGAATAGCACTGCTTTTACACTGCTCCGAGAGATCGGGGCAGTTTTTTTCTAAAAGAATTTTGTCGCATTATTGAAAAATATATCATTATGTGATATAATTATCTTACAAAATACTTGACGATTTGTTGTCGTCACAAAAGGAGTTGTTTAATATGGCAGAAGAAAAGAAAAAGGGTGCAGTAAAAAGCTTTATAGGTGAGTTCAGAGAATTTATCGCAAGAGGTAATGTTCTTGACATGGCAGTCGGTGTTGTAGTTGGTGGAGCTTTCACGGCTATCGTTAATGCTCTTGTTGAAAACATTCTCATGCCTTTTATTGGTATGATTCTTGCCGGTGTAAACTTTGCAAATCTTGTGGTTACTATTCCTTGGGGCAATAAGCCTGTAATCAACTTTGGTGCATTCCTTTCGGCTATAATCACTTTCCTCATCACTGCAATGTGCGTTTTCATAATTGTTAAGGTTGTCAACGCTATGCAGAACATCAAAAAGAAAGAGGAAGAAGAAAAAGAAGAGGAAGAAGCTGTTGCAGAGGATATTGCTTTGCTTACAGAAATTCGTGATTTGCTCAAGGCAAAGGAAGACTAATCCAGTTACATATTAAAAAACTGCTGTACTTTATTAGTACAGCAGTTTTTTGTTGGATAAGTCTATATTATTATTGTTATTTCGTATGTATTCTCACCGAGGGTAAAGTGAGCAGTAATTCCGTTGATCATATCATCAGGTATTCCAATAAACTTTCCGATAAGGAAAACCTTTCCTGTGTCAGCGGTTATGGTTTTCCCACTCGCCATGATACTTCTATATGCACGTTTTATAACTATGCTGTCTGTATCGCCATAGTCCTTAATGGTTGCGTTAACACTTGCACTATCAGCAGCAATAATGTCTTGTTCATCAGCAATAAGTACAAATCTTACATCTGTAGTTTCATTGTCGTTTACTCTGAGCTGATATTTTAATTGGGCAGATCCTTTGATCAGACTATAGTCAAATTCGTTTTCAACCGCATATTTTTCACCTGCTGTATCAGCATAGCATTTAATCTTAAAGTCTTTAACTTTAGGAATTGATTCATCAGAGCGATATCCAAAAGCATAGTCTCCGACAGATTCTACTGACTTGGGTATTATGACGCTTTTAATTCTATCACAGTTATAAAAAGCATAATCATCAATGCTTGTAACACTATCAGGTATTGTTATTGTAGTAAGAGCATCACAATTACGAAATGCTCCAGCTCCGATGCTTGTAACGCTATTTGGTATTGTTACATTTGAAAGGTTCTTGCACCAAGCAAACACATATTCTCCAATGATTGTAATACCATTTGGAATTGTAATACTTGCAAGATTGGAACAATCTTCAAAAGCAGAGTTTCCAATGCTTATAACATTATCAGGAATTGTTACGCTTGTAAGTTTATGGCAACGATAAAACGCAAAACTCTCAATGGTTGTAACACTATCAGGTATTGTTATTGTAGTAAGAGCATCACAATCACGAAATGTTCCAGCTCCGATGCTTGTGATACCATCTGGCAATGTTACGTTTTCAAGGCTTATACACCAAGCAAAAGCATAATTTCCAATGCTTGTAACACTATCCGGTACTGTGATATCTGTAAGGCTTTTACAATCTTCAAAAGCAGAGTTTCCAATGGTTGAAACACCGTTTGATAATGATACATCGGCAAGGTTATCACAATGATAGAATGCAGCATATTCAATGGTTGTTATAGTGTTTGGAATCGTAACACTAATAAGGCTGTCAAGATTTGTAAATGCTTGCTGTCCAATGATTGTAACTTTCTTATCATCAATTATATTTGGAATATCGACATCTGAAGCATTACCATTATACTTAGTTATTTTAATTGTTTCGTCATCAAGAATAGTATAATTATAATCACCATAGTCTTCTGCACTTGCCGTTATAACAGGCAGAATGTTCACTATACTCACGATCATAAGAATTGCGGCAATAATACTTGTTATTCGTTTTTTCATAAAAAACCTCCAAAGCTTTTTATAATAATTATATCACAATGAAAATGCTATGGCAATTAATCTTAAAGATTTTGTGAAATGGCACAATTATGGGTATGTGAATTTATGAAAAACGACAATAAAACAGGCTGTATCTCATTGAAAGATACAGCCCTTAGATTATTCTTCAATTTGTTTTCCGAGAAACATGGCAGCAGCCTGAGCGAGCATTTTGTGTTGCTCATCAGCTTTAGCGTTATCGTTATTTGACACGAATGCAACTGCACCTGTGACATCACCTGAGGATATTATCGGGAACACTGCAAGAGCAGGCTTGTCGATACCCTCAACAGGCATGAGAGGGTGAGTTGATTCATTAGTAAATGTGAATGATTTTCTGTTTTCGAGAAGTTCTTCGAGTGCAGGGGAGATTCTGCGTTCGGAGTATTCTTTTTTCTGTACGCCTGCAACTGCGACAACGTGGTCACGATCGAACACGATTGCAGGAGCTCCACCCAGCTTTGAGATAACTTCAGCAGCCTGTGAAGCACCCTCTGAAAGCTCGTTTATAGGGGAGTACTTTTTGAAGATGACTTCACCTTCGTTACTTGTGTAGATTTCAAGGGGGTCGCCCTCACGAATACGCATAGTTCTTCTGATTTCCTTAGGGATAACGACTCTGCCGAGATCGTCGATACGTCTTACAATACCGGTAGCTTTCATATATAAACATTCCTTTCAAATAAATTTCAAATTGAGAATTTACAAGTATTAAGTCGATTTGTATACATATTATTTGCAGGCATAGTGAAAAATATTCTTGAAAAATGTTTAAATTGAAATATTATGTTTGTGTTATTCTTATATATTGTGATGAAGCTTTCTGAATTCACCCGGAGTAGTGCCGGTGTTTTTCTTGAACGCTGAAATAAACGCACTCTGAGAAGAAAAACCGAGTGCAAGAGAGATTTCAGAAAAAGAGATCTTATTATTCATTATCATGTTTTTTGCTGTTGAAATTTTAGTGTCTATAATGAACTGTCGGAACCCTTTGCCGACTTCTTTTACAAAAAGCTTTGAAAGATATGTCGGATCAAGTCCAAGATATTTGGCTGTACTCCGAACAGTCAGCTTTTGCTGAAGATTATCGTAAATATAGTCAACTGCAAATCAAATGCTGCAAGCTGTTATTTTGAACAAAATCAGACCGTTATTACATTTCCTTTCCTGCAAGTTTAGCAGCTTCATCAACAAACCTTTTCACATCATCGGGGGCATTAAGGCTGTAAAGCAGACCGTAAGGAATACTGTAATCCCAGTTGACGGGAATTGAAACAAGTCCCGGGTGAACCTCCTGCCAGCATTCAATGGTTAGCAGCACATTTCCTGTTTCTGCACAGCGGTTGAATACGGAAAGATCGTAAAACTGAGGCGTATCCTCAATGTGTATCTGCGGATGATTTTTTTCAAGGTCGTTTCGGATAAAATCATTCACGCCTGAATCTCCCCTTTTCACCATCATAAGCGTTTCGCCGTACAGATCTTCAAGACCTATACTGCTTTTCAGGGCAAGTCGATGTTCCCTTGAAACCGCTATCATTTTTTTGTATCGTCCAAGGGGCATAAAATTGCAAAGTGACAGCCAAGCCTTTGAATCGCATACACCGATAAGAAAATCAAACTTTTCGCCCAGCTTTTTGATCTCGGATAAAATTCCATCGTGATCGTCCTCAAAGGGAACAAGATGAAGCTTGTAATCGGGAAACTTTTTGTTCACACGATACCATATATCCATAAAAGGCTTTGCAGGATTGAGAAGTGATGTCCCCACACAAAAGGTCGTGTCATAGGAATGCTCCGCTGCCTTTGCTTCAGCTAATGATTTTTTTGAATAGTCTTTCATAAACTTAGCGTCACGGTATATTATTTCTCCTGCCGCAGTAAGCTTAACTCCCGTGGGAGTACGCTCTGTCAGCTTTAAGTCAAGGTGAGCTTCAAGGGTATTCATCTGCTTCATGACGGCTGTTGGGGAAATATACAGCAGCTCAGATGCTTTAGTGAAACTGCCACATTCGGCAACGGTGATGAATGTATCAAGAACAGGGTTATACATATTGACTCCTCTCTGCTAGTATAAACTTTTGGTTAATATTATAATAACATATCGGATATTCCATGTCAAGGAAAATTGAAGTATAATTTTAATGAAAGAAGGTGCAGTATGTCCGATAAAATTATTGTCTATTATTCCAGAGCCGATGAAAACTATATGAACGGTCAGCTGAAAATGCTTGATAAGGGCAATACCGAAGCTGCGGCAGAGATGATCCGGCAGCTTACGGGTGCGGAAATGTTCAGAATTGAGCAGGCAGAGCCATATTCAAAAGTCTACAACGATTGCATTGAGCAGGCTCGTTCCGATCAGAACAGAAACGCCCGTCCGAAGCTTAAAAGCTATCCCGAAAGCCTTGATGAATACAGCATTATCTATCTTGGTTTCCCGAATTATTGGGGTACAATGCCAATGGCGGTATTTACTTTTCTTGAGCATTTCGATTTGAGTGGAAAGATAATTATGCCGTTCTGTACACACGAAGGCAGCGGTATGGGAAACAGTATCAAGGATATTTGCAGGATTTGTCCCAACGCTAAGGTCGGAAAAGGTCTGGCAATTCGTGGGAGCTATGCGGACAAGTCGGAAAAAGAAATCGAAAAGTGGATAAAGGAGTGAACGAAATGGACGAAATGAGCGTATTCCCTATGGGAAATAAAAATACAGCCTTCGCCGATTATTTTATAGGAAAAAGCTATCTGAATATGCTGTCAACGGAACAGGTCTTAATCGGAAACGTCACCTTTGAGCCGTGCTGCCGCAACAACTGGCATATCCACCACGCCGATAAAGGCGGCGGACAAATACTGCTTGTTACCGCAGGCTGTGGTTGGTATCAGGAGTATGGACAGCCTGCGAGAAGGCTTGAACCGGGAGATGTGGTGCATATTCCCACAGGCGTGAAGCATTGGCACGGTGCGGCAAAGGACAGCGCTTTTCAGCATCTCGCCATAGAAGTGCCGGGTGAAAACTGTCGTACCGAGTGGTGCGAGTCTGTTTCCGATGATGAATATAACAAGCTGAAATGAGGTGCTATTATGTCGGTAAAACAAACAGCGGGCAGAGATGCCCTGAACGATTTTGCTCCTAAATTTGCAGAGCTGAATGATGATGTGCTTTTCGGAGAGGTATGGTCGAGAGAGGACAAGCTTTCTCTGAAAATGCGCTCAATAGTTACTGTATCTGCTCTTGTAAGCAAGGGTATGGTGGATAATTCTTTTGCATATCATCTTTCGGAAGCGAAAAAGAATGGCGTCACAAAAACAGAGATGGCTGAAATACTCACACACCTTGCCTTTTATGCAGGCTGGCCCAATGCCTGGGCGGCGTTTCGTATGGCTAAGGAAGTTTACGGCGATGAAAACAATCAACAGGAGGAATAAATAATGTTAGGAAATTTCACATACTGCAATCCAACCAAGCTTTACTTCGGAGAGGATTCTCTGATAAATCTGAATGAGGAACTGCCTAAGTACGGCAAGAATGTTGTTCTTGTTTACGGCGGAGGCTCAATAAAAAAGAACGGTATCTATGACAAGGTTACCCGCATACTGAAAAACTGCGGCAAGGACGTTGCGGAGATAAGCGGCGTTATGCCAAACCCCACTCTTGCAAAGCTGTACGAGGGTACAGATATTGCAAGAAAGCACAAGGCTGACCTTATCCTTGCCGTAGGCGGCGGTTCTGTATGCGACTACTCAAAGGCTGTTGCCGTTTCGGTAAATTGCAGCGACGACCCTTGGGAGAAATATTTCATTCGATTTGAAGAACCCGACTGCAAAATAATCCCCGTCGGCTGTGTTCTTACAATGGTCGGAACAGGCTCGGAGATGAACGCAGGCTCTGTCATCACCAACGAAAATACAAAGCAGAAAATAGGTCACGTTTTTGCAAGTGAAGAAGTTATGCCTAGGTTTACCGTACTGGATCCAAGATATACTATGACTCTTCCTGAATATCAGATGGTATCGGGTATTTACGATATTTTCAACCATATCTGCGAGCAGTATTTTTCTGGAAATGACGACAACACAAGCGATTATATTGCCGAGGGGCTTATGCGCTCACTCATTCACTCAAGCAGAATTGCCGTAAATGATCCACAGGATTATGAAGCAAGGAGCAATATAATGTGGACTGCCACATGGGCGCTGAACACGCTTATTGCAAAAGGAAAATCCACCGACTGGACTGTTCATATGCTTGGTCAGGCAGTGGGCGGCTATACAAATGCTACTCACGGAATGACGCTTGCCGCAGTATCTCTTGCTTATTACCGTTACATTATGCCCTATGGCCTTGACAAATT
>JAUNJM010000030.1:0-6660 GCA_030533265.1 Ruminococcus sp.
TTGTTGAAGCAAGTCTTGCTATAGGTATTGTTGAGTCAGGTCGTAATGTTATAAGACGTCCCTTTGAATCGACAAGCTTATAGAGTCTTTCCTGCTGAAAGTTTCTTGAACTTCCGCTGAAAAGGTCATAAAACTCTATTCCCGGAGTTACAACCTCGCTATATCCGAATCCTGTGAAGAGATCCTTAAGTTTATTTTCTACAGTTCTTCTTGCAAGACATTCTGTAAACAACAAATCTCTTGTTCCCTCAGGAGTTATAAGGTCATATCTTTTCATTATATCTTTCCTTTCTGAAAGTTGAGTGGTTTAGCTTAGTAAAGTGCTAATATGATACTATGATATAGTATCATATTGTTTGAACTATGTCAAGCTTAAATGTTATCATTATGTAATCATTATGGAAACAAACTGTTAAAACAACGATATCTGGTTAGATTTTGGCAAATCTCCAAACGCACCATTACTTTCAAGAGTATCAATAACCGATTTACCAATACCACTTTGCTGCTGGAATTCTTCTATTGAAATAAAGTCACTATTCTGTGCTTTTTCATACAGGTTTTGTGCAGCATTTGCACCTACACCCGGCAGTGACACAAACGGAAGTCTAAGCTTGCCGTCCTCGATTCTGTAAATTGTTGCATGGGATTTAAAAATATCAACAGGCAAGAAATCATAGCCTCTGCAAAGCATTTCATTAGTAAGTTGGAGCATTTCAAGAACTCCGTCATCTTTAGCTGTTCGCTCATTCTTAGGCTTATTCCTGATTTGAGTCATTTTGTTCTGAACGATATATTTACCCTTAACAGCCGTTTCCGCATCAAAATCTTCACCACGGACGGTAAAAAGCGCAGAATAGAATTCAAGTGGCCTGTAAATCTTGAACCAGCAAAGCTTAATTGCCGATGTAACATATGCAGCCGCATGAGCTTTCGGGAACATATATTTAATTTTAAGACAACTGTTTATATACCACTCCGGTACATTATGATCTCTCATATCCTGCTTCATTTCCTCAGTCAGGAGCTTCGGTGCGTTACCTCTACGAGTGATCTCCATAATCTTAAACGAGAGCTTAGGGTCAAGACCGTGATATATCAGATATGTCATGATACTGTCACGAGTACCTATAACCTCAGAGATAGTGCATGTGCCTTCAGCGATAAGATCTTTAGCATTTCCAAGCCAAACATCAGTACCATGTGAAAGTCCTGAAATCTGCAGAAGATCACTGAAATTCTTAGGTTGAGCATCCATAAGCATCTGACGTACAAACGGTGTTCCCATTTCAGGTATACCGAGTGTTCCTGTCTGGCAGTCTATATCCTCCTCGGTAACACCCAAAGCTTCCGGTGAAGTAAAAAGACTATAAACCTTTTCATCAGACATTGGAATTTTAAGTATATTAAGGCCTGTCATATCCTCAAGATATTTATAAAGTGTCGGCACATCATGACCAAGCTCGTCAAGTTTAAGTATAGTATCATGCAATGAACTGAAGTCGAAATGAGTTGTAACAATATCAGAATCAGCTTTTTCGGCAGGATGCTGTACAGGTGTAAAATCATAGATTTCATAATCACTTGGTACAACAACCATTCCACCTGGATGCTGACCTGTCGTTCTCTTTATGTCACAGCAACCATTAATCAATCTCTGTTCCTCAGCACGATGCACTGTGCGACCTCTTTCTTCAAGGTACTTTTTAACATAACCGTAAGCAGTCTTATCCTGAACACCCGAGATAGTACCAGCTTTGAACACATGGTCAGAGCCAAAAAGTTCTTCAGTATACTTATGTGCAAACGACTGGTAATCGCCTGAGAAATTCAGGTCAATATCAGGAGCTTTATCTCCGTCAAAACCAAGGAATGTTTCAAATGGTATATCGTGTCCGTCACGATGCATATCATTTCCACAGCGAGGACAGTTTTTTGGTGGCAGGTCAAATCCTGAACCTACTGAACCGTCAGTTATAAACTCAGAATAATTGCACTCATTGCAGACATAATGTGGCATAAGTGGATTAACTTCAGAAATACCTGACATGGATGCAACAAATGATGATCCAACCGAACCTCGTGAGCCTACCTGATAGCCATTTTCAACTGAATTTGCCACAAGCTTTTGTGAAATCATATAAAGCACAGCAAAACCATGCTTAATAATTGAACTTAGCTCTCTGTCAAGACGCTTGTAAACTATTTCAGGAATGTGGTCAACAAAAGCCTCGGCAATACCCGTATCACCGTCAGGAATCTCAATTTCATCAGGATCACAGTCACCATATATCTGACAGGCTCTTCTCCAGCATATTATCTGAAGCTCTCTCACGGCACCATCAATGAACGGAGTATATGTACCTTTTGGAAAGGCTTTTATATCCTTATCTATCATATCAGCAATCTTGTTGGTATTCTCCACAACAACTTCGAATGCCTTTTGTTCACCAAGATATGCAAAATCTCTGAGCATTTCATCAGTAGTTTTAAGATACAAAGGTGGTTGATTGTCGCAGTCAGCATATTTAACTGACTGGATTATTGACCTGAATTGTGCATCACTTTTATCAAGAAAATGAACGTCACCGGTAGCACATACAGGTATACCCAACTCATCACCAAGCTTGATTACAGTTCGGTTATAATCTTCAAGCTCTTTATAAGATGATACAGAACCGTTTCTGAGCATAAATTCATTGTTGCCAACAGGTTGTATTTCAAGATAATCATAGAATGATGCTATCTGACAAAGTTTTTCCCAGCTTTGATTCTCAATTATTGCTCTGAAAAGCTCACCGGCTTCACAAGCACTTCCGATAATAAGTCCTTCTCTGTATTTTACAAGCTCAGATTTTGGAATTCTTGGACGCTTTCTGTAATATTTAAGGTTTGAGTCTGAAATAAGTCTATAGAGATTCTTTAATCCTGTATTGTTTTTTACAAGTATTATCTGATGATATGATTGAGCAGATAATACATTGTCATCTTTTGCAAGTAAGCTGTTAAGCATATCAAGTGTTACAATCATATGTGGATACTGATTAATCAGTTTTTTAGAAAGCTCTGCAAAAATTTTTGCAAGAACTTCCGCATCATCAGACCCACGATGATGATTAAACTCAAAACCAAAATGCTCAGCAACATAATTGAGTTTGTGCTTTTCAAGGCCAGGAAGCATAAGCTGACAAATTGGCACAGTATCAAGTTGGGAAAATGCAAACTCAATGCCAAGTCTTTTAGTGGTTGCATTTATGAATCCCGAATCAAATCTTGAATTATGTGCTATGAGTACAGGCTGAGTTCCACAGAATTCAATGAAATCCCTTATTGCCTTGTCATCGTCGGGAGCATCCTTAACCATATCGTTTGTAATGCCTGTGAGATTTGATATAAACTCGGAAATTTCACAATGCGGATTTACAAAGGTATCAAATCTGTCAACAATTTCAAGATTTCTGAGCTTTACTGCACCAATTTCGATTATTCTGTCCTTATCAGGTGATGTTCCTGTTGTTTCAAGGTCAAAAACTATAAGCTCATCTGTAAGCTTTGTTTTTTGAATACCGTTATAAATATTTACATCATTATTTACTTCATATGCTTCAATACCGTATATAACTTTAAAATTACCACCACTTTTGCGAATATCTGCAACTGTGTTTGTAGATTCCGGAAATCCCTGAACAACACCGTGGTCAGTTATTGCTATTGCCTGATGTCCCCACTCAAACGCACGTTTCAGAAGTTGACTTGCAGGTGAGAGAGCATCCATACTTGACATATTGGTATGGCAGTGAAGCTCTACTCTTTTCTTCTCAACATTATCAGTAGGAGTTTCACGTTTTACGACCATTATATCATCTGCTCTCAAATTAAAGGTATGTTCATATGTATCCTCTTCAATCTCTCCTGCAACGATTATTGTAGTACCCTTTTTCAGAATATCAAGCATCTGGGAAAGCTTGTCTTTGTTAAGTTTTACCCTTTTCCCTTGTTTATTTGAGCCAAAAAATTTAATTGAATATGATGATGTAAAATCAGTAAAATAAATTGTTGCTATCAAAGCACCATTTTGAGTTTCTCTGGTATTGATCTCGAAAATTTCTCCCCATACTACTACTCTGCCTTCGATTAAATTATTGAGATCTTTCATTTCAGTAATCGTTGAATCACTGCTTATTGGTGCTCCAAGCAGAACAGTAGCGTTGTCTGCTAAAAGATGTAGTCTTGTAAAATCCACACTGCACGTCCTGAAATCGGATTTTTCACTGTTTGTATTTTTATCTGCTTTCGGTTGCACAGAATGAGCATTTACTGTTATAGAATTAAGATACTCTGCTTGTTCACGTTCAAAGGCTTCGTTATCTGACTCAATTACACCTGTGAATTCAATTTTTGCTGGTAATGAAAAAAGTTCGTTGACCAAGGTTGTAAACCTTGTTTCAACTCCTGCCTTTTTAAGAAATTCAACTCCACCATGTTTCATATCAACAACGAAAACACCGTTGTTATACTCAGCAGTTGCACCATCAAAAAATCCGTTTACAACCGGAAAGTCAGATTTCAGATATTTAACAAGTTCACTAAAATACTCACTGCAAATCATATCAGGACTGTATTTACAAACAAGTTCAAAGTTTAAAACATGCAATTTCCCTGCCATTTCTCTTTCAAAAATATTTACAACATCATACTTTTGCAGAGTATCAAATTTTGCCAGAACTCTTATAGCACTTCGCTTTTCATCAAGCGAAAGTTTATATATTTCACCGTTTTCAATTTCTCTTGGGATTATATCGCTATATTTTTCAAATAGCTGAGCAATTTTATAAACCTTCATAAATATCCTTTACATTTTATCTATCTCGTCAAGCAAGGCAGAAAGTGCATTCTCCTCACTTACATTATACATTTTTTCACCATTTTTAAAAAGAACTGCACAACCGTTGCCTCCTGCAATTCCTATATCAGCCTCTCCTGCTTCACCAATTCCATTGACAACACAACCCATAACTGCAACAGTCAGGTCTTTATCAATGTGCTTTGTAGCCTCTTCGACTTTTTTTGCAAGCGAAATCAGATCAATCTTAGTCCTTCCACAGGTAGGACATGAAACGATTTTAACTCCACTTCCCTTACCAATTGATTTAAGTATATCCTTTGCCGCATATATTTCCTTGACAGGATCATCAGTCAGAGAAACTCTTATAGTTTCACCTATACCGTCAACAAGCAATGATCCAATTCCAACAGCTGACTTTATAATACCCATTCTCTCTGTTCCCGCTTCGGTAACTCCGAGATGAAGTGGATAGTTGCACTGTTCAGCTAAAAGTCTGTATGCTTTTATCATCGTTGGAACATCGGAGGATTTTATCGAAATGACAATATCCTCAAAATCACAATCCTCAAGAATCTTAACATGTCCCATTGCACTTCTGACCAATGCTTCGGCAGTTGGCGAACCATACTCTTCAAGAAGTTTCTTTTCAAGTGAGCCTCCGTTTACTCCAATACGAATCGGTATATTTCTCGCCCTACAGGCAGAAACTACCTGTTTTACTCTATCCATATCTCCGATGTTACCTGGATTAATTCGTATTTTGTCTATTCCTGCTTCACAGGCAGCGATTGCGAGCCTGTAATCAAAGTGAATGTCTGCAACAAGTGGGATATAGATGTTTTCTTTAATTGCAGGAATAAGCTTCACTGCATCCATGTTCGGTATTGCAGCTCTGACGATTTCGCAGCCAGCCTTCTCAAGTTCTACAGCCTGTTTAACAGACTCTTCTACTTTTTCAGCAGGAACGTTCAACATTGACTGAATATATATTTTCTTTCCGTCCAGACAAAGATTTCCGACTTTAACCGGCTTACAAAATCTCATTTTGACTACCTCTCATTAAAATAATTTCAAAACGTCACTTACTGTCACAGCTACCATTAATATTAACAAAGCTGCAAGTCCTACAAAATGCACCATTCCTTCTTTTTCAGGTGGTACTGGCTTACGTCTTATTGCTTCAATAATCAGGAATATCAATCTACCGCCATCGAGCGCAGGCAATGGAAGAAGATTGAACAAACCAATATTGATTGTTATAAATCCACCCATTGAAAGCATTTTTATTGCTAATGATGACCAGTTGATACCTGTTTCAGCATCGGTTTCACTGTTTATCACTTGTCCTATTGTATCAACTATTCCAACTGGTCCTGACAAATCTCTTAGCAAATATTTTCCTGTAACAAGATCACCAAGTGAAATATATATCAATCTTGCATCAGATAGAGTTTGTTTTAGTGAATAGGAAATAACGCTCCCTACCGTTGCCTCTTTTGGTTGAACCTTAAAATCAAGATGCATTGTTTCGTTATCAGTAGCAAAAGCAACATTTTGAAGATCAATTTTTTCACCATTTCTGATTACTCTCATATCAAAAACACTGTCCTCATCGTTCTGAAACTGATATGACATATCCATAGGTGTGAAAATTCTCATTTCATTTACTTTTATTATCTCATCACCAATCTCCAGTCCTGTTGACTGTGATTTCGCATTCTCTTCAAACCAAGACACTTGTGTAGTTGGTATAGGTGCATTGAGTGATGTCTGAATGATAATCAAGACAAAACCCAATATAATATTCATAACGA
>JAUNJM010000030.1:6670-15526 GCA_030533265.1 Ruminococcus sp.
GCAATAACTATTGCCATACGTTTGGAAACTGTCTGTTTACAGAAAGCTCGTTCAGAACTGCTTTCCTTGTCTTCACCTTCCATAGAACAATACCCGCCAATAGGAAACAATCTCAAAGCATAAAGTGTTTCACCCTTCTGCTTTTTTATTATAGCAGGTCCCATTCCGATAGCAAATTCGTTTACTTTTACTCCACAAAGTTTGGCTACAAAAAAATGTCCGAACTCATGAATAATAATTATGATTTCAAATATTACAAGTGCTAAAACAATGCTCATAAATAATTCCTTTCAAAATTTGCTCTACAATGTTTTGATTTTCTCTATTACAAACATTCTTGCTTTATTATCAGCATTTAAAACATCTTCTAAACAGGTTATCTCTTCCTTTTTTATATTTTCCAGTGCTGATGTGACAAGCTCACCGATTTGAAGAAAACTGATATTTCCTTTTAAGAACTCTGCAACAGCTTCTTCATTTGCTCCATTGACCACAGCAGGCATTGTTCCTCCAAGTGTTATAGCTTTTATACATGCTGTAAGGCAATCAAACGTTTGATAATCCGGTTTTGCAAAGGATAATTTACCATAATCAGTCAGCGACAAAGGCTTTGTCGGACATTCCATTCTGTCAGGATAAAGCAAAGCATACTGAATTGGTATTTTCATATCCGGTACACCCATTTGAGCGATAACCGAGCAATCGTTATACTCTACGGCTGAATGTACCACACTCTCTCTGTGAACAACAATCTCGATCTGCTCAGGTTTGAGATCAAACAGCCACATTGCTTCAATAAACTCGAGTCCCTTGTTCATGAGAGTTGAAGAATCTATGGTGATCTTATTTCCCATGCTCCAGTTAGGGTGGTTAAGTGCATCTTTTACGGTAACGCTTTTCAAATCTTCCTTTGTTTTCCCATAGAAAGGTCCACCTGAAGCAGTAAGAATTATCTTTCTTACCTGGGATTTTTTATTTCCCTGCATACACTGGAAAATCGCTGAATGTTCGCTGTCAACAGGATAAATATTTACACCGTGTTCTTTTGCCGACTTTGTAACAAGCTCTCCTCCTGCGACAAGTGTTTCTTTGTTGGCAAGGGCTATATCCGTTTCATGTTCAATAGCTGTAAGCGTTGGTGTCAGACCAACCATTCCGACAACTGAATTGAGCATACAATCTACATTGTCAAGTGCTGCAATGAACTTTAATCCTTCCATTCCTGTGAGCACTTTTATATCAGTATCGCTCAGTAATTGTCTTAGCTTATTTGCTTTTTCCTCGATATATATGCAGGCGTACTCAACATTAAATTCTTTTGCTTGTTCTGCGAGAAGTTCTACATTTGAATGTGCTGCAAGAGCTTTTATTTTAATATTATGCTTTTTTGCTACTTCTAATGCCTGAGTTCCAATTGAACCTGTTGATCCTAAAATCGTTATAACTTTCATAATAATTTTCCTTACCGTTTAACATTCAAAAGGGGCAGCTATCAAAGCTCCCCCTATTAGAGTGGTTTTTATTAAAAAATCCAACTATGCGTAAAAGCATAGAGCATAAATGGAGCTACAAATAACACGCTATCAAAACGGTCCATTATGCCACCATGACCAGGCATGATATTTCCATAATCCTTTATGCCACATTCACGTTTTATCATTGATGCTGTCAAATCACCAACCAGTCCAAATAATGCACATAACATACCACAGATGAACAACATGAAAAGTCTTACTGAAGCACCACCAAGAATATACTCATAGACTACACCTATAATCAAAAACAGTAAGCCGTTGCAAATAACTCCGCCTGCAAGACCTTCGACTGTTTTCTTTGGACTTATTTCAGGACAAAGCGGTGTTTTACCCAGAAAAGTTCCGGCAAAATATGCTCCTGAATCTGCAAGCCATGCACCACATAGTGTTATAATTACCATGAACAGTCCGTTTTTGTATATGTTCATCTTCAGCAATGATATAAAAGCATAGTTGACAAAGTAAGTAATTCCTATCATAACAAAGAAATCAGTAAACTTAAAGTCTTTATGTTCTTTGAGATACAATACGCACATTGCTACAATGAATATTCCAAGAATGAAATGTTCATTGAAAAAAGTCATTTTAAATTTACTGAGCCATATATATGAGAAACAATCAAGCCCTGCAAACGAACAGCAAAGAATCGTCTGTATTTTATGTTTGTTGTATCCTGTTGCGTTCAGAAGTTCATAAATGGCTCCTACTGAAATTGCTGCAATTGCAATCGGGAAAACAAATGTATTGTGTAAAGCCAATACTACAATCGCAACAACAATAGCAACTGCTGCTGATATAATTCTTGTTTGCATAGTCAAATCAATCCTTTTGTCAAAATTTTCAGATTCCTCCGAATCTACGGTTACGTTCACTGAATGTCAGAACTGCTTTTTCAAGGTCTTTTTTTGAAAAATCAGGCCACAGAATATTTGTAAAATAGTATTCTGCATATGCTGCTTGCCATATAAGGAAATTTGAAAGACGTTGTTCTCCACTCGGTCTGATAATAAGGTCAACATCAGGAATTTCCTCTGTATACAGTCTGCTCTGTATCAGACTTTCATTAATTCGGTCAGCACCTATCTTACCATCAGCAACATCCTGAGCAATACTCCTGACTGCATGAGCTATCTCATCACGTCCGCCATAGTTAATTGCCAACACCAGCGTCATTGAGTCAAAATCCTTTGAATCTTCTTCTACCTTTTTCATTTTTTCCTGAAGAACAGGCTTGAGCATTGTTCTGTCACCGACAAATCTAACTCTGATGTTTTCGTCCATAAAGTCACGAACTTCATCGAGATACTTCTCAAACAAATCCATTATAGCATCTACTTCGTCTTTAGGACGCTTCCAGTTTTCTGTTGAGAAAGCATAAAAAGTTATATATGATATACCGATAGCTTTAGCGTGACGTGCTATGGTTCTGAAAGTTTTTGCACCCTCACGGTGCCCGAACTTTCGTGGTAATGCACGTTTCTTTGCCCATCTGCCATTACCGTCCATAATAACTCCGACGTGTGTTGGCACCAAGACATTCTCTCCTAAAATTCCGACTTGTTTTTTTGACATATCAAATCCTCTTAGATAGAAAGAATCTCTTTTTCTTTATCTGCAACGTGAGAATCAATTTCCTTTACAAACTTGTCAGTAAGCTTCTGGATCTGTTCTTCACAATCCTTAAGGTCGTCTTCTGTGATTTCACCGTTCTTTTTCATAACTTTATACTTCTCCATAGCATCACGTCTGATAGAACGGATTGCTACCTTTGAATCTTCGCCCTGTTTCTTTATATCCTTAACAATCTTTTTTCTATCTTCTTCTGTAAGCTGTGGAAATGTCAATCTCAACACTGAACCATCGTTCTGTGGATTGATACCAATATCAGACGCCTGAATAGCCTTTTCGATAGATGTAAGTGTTGTTTTATCCCATGGCTGAATAACAAGTACTCTTGCTTCAGCAATAGAAACCGCTGCCATCTGGTTTACAGGTGTTGGTGCACCATAATAATCTACTTTTACTCTATCGAGAACGTTAGGATTAGCTCTGCCGGCTCTGATTTCACTGAATTCTGTGAGCAGTACATTTATTGTTTTTTCCATTTTGGATTTTGCTTTTTCTCTGACTTCTTTCATATAATCAAATCCTTTCACTTATAAATCTTTATTACTTAACTACTGTACCAATATTTTCACCCATGCAGGCATCATATATATTATCAGGTCTGCCGAGATCAAATACAAGAATAGGAATATTGTTATCCTTACACATTGCTGCTGCAGTTGAATCCATAACAGCAAGATTCTTTGACAATATTTCACCAAAACTGAGTGTATCATATTTAACCGCATCATCATATTTGTGTGGATCCTTATTATAAACACCATCCACCATTGTTGCTTTGAAGAAAATATCCGCCTCAATTTCAGCAGCTCTCAATGCTGCCGCTGTATCAGTTGAAAAGAATGGGTTACCAGTACCACAACCAAATATAACTACTCTGCCCTTTTCGAAGTGACGCATAGCTCTGCTTCTGATATAAGGTTCAGCGATTTGTGGCATTGAAATTGCAGTCTGTACTCTTACTTCAAGTCCGCATTTTTCAAGTCCATCTCCAACAGCTAATGCATTCATGGCCGTTGCAAGCATACCGATATGATCTGCTCTTGTTCTGTCCATTGCGCCACTTGAACGTCCTCGCCAGAAATTGCCGCCGCCAACAACTATTCCGATCTGAACACCTGCATCTACACATTTTTTTATACTCTGACCGAAAGATGTTATTACATCATAATCAAGTCCTGTTTTCTTATCACCAGCCAAAGCCTCTCCACTAAGTTTGAGTAATACACGCTTATATTTTGGCTCCATAAATAGCACTCCCTTATAGTATTTTAAAATATAATTACTTATAGATAAATTATACAATATTTCGTCCCAAATGTAAAGCCTTTTTTTAAAAAAACAAACATACTCTGCATTATATCATTTCTCATTTTTTGAAATTGTACATACCTACATAATGCAGTCAAAGAAAAAAGCACCATCAATAAAAATTATCGAATGATGCTTTAAAACACTATTCAGTTCACAGAAAATTTGATTCTGTCTCATTTTTGGATGGTCTGTCCATAAGTGCTGTTATTGAGTCCTTGGCAGGCTGACCTTCAAATAGTATTTTCGCCAACTGCTCTGTTATAGGCATCTCAACTCCCAGCTTTTTCGAAAGCTCCCACGCATTTTTGGTACAAGAATAGCCTTCAACCGTACCAACTCTCTGTACTGCTTCCTCAGGTGTTACTCCCTGACCGATAAGGATACCTGCACGTCTGTTACGGCTGTGCATACTGCAACAAGTAACTATAAGGTCTCCGATTCCACTAAGCCCTGCAAAAGTATCTCTTTTTGCACCCATTGCTACACCGAGCATTGCTATTTCCTTGATTCCTCTTGTCATAAGTGCAGCCTTGGTATTATCTCCAAGTCCCAAACCATCGCATACTCCTGCTGCAAGTGCAATTACATTCTTTAATGAACCACCTATCTCGCATCCGATAACATCGTCATTTACATATACTCTGAAATTATTTCCACTCAGTGCGTTCTGAACATAGTAAGAAACTTCACGATTGCTTGATGCAACGGCTATAGTCGTTGGTATCCCTCTTGCAAGCTCTTCTGCGTGTGACGGTCCTGATAGTATAGCTGTTGGATTATTCGGGAAACACTCTGTCGTTACAGTACTCATTGTTTTCAAAGTATCATTTTCAAGACCTTTTGCTGTGTTCACAACTATTGTGCGTTCATCAATATATTGTGATGCTTCCTCACAGACACTTCTTGTAAATGCTGTAGGTATACCAATGATTATTATGTCTTTACCCTTTACGCAGGCAATGTCTGTAGTGAGAGTTATTTCTTTCGGTATCTTGACACCGGGAAGCTTTGCTTTTAGCTCACCTGTTCTTTTAATGGCATCTATCTCGTCCTGAAATTTCGACCAGACGGTAACGCTGTGCCCTGCATTACTACAAAGTATCGCAAGTGCAAGTCCGAATCCACCTGAGCCTAATACTGCTATTTCAACCACGATGTATCACCTCTCTCAATCTGTCTTTTTATCATCAGAATCATTACTTTTACTACTCTTGAAACTGAATTTATTTTCTGTTCCTGCTTTTAATCTCTCAATGTTCGGCTTGTGCATATATGTAATCAAAAATGCGATTACAAGTCCCACAAGCATATTCTGCCATGCTCCGTCTATTTGACGAAGTGATTGCGTCAATATTGTAAACAGTGGATAGGAAAATGCCGCTATAATAGAACCTACCGAAACGTATCTTGTTATTGCAACGATAATTGCAAAAGTCAGCACTGCAAAGAAACAAGTAAGCGGGTCAATAGCTATAAGTGTTGTAGCCGCCACAAGCACTCCCTTTCCTCCATGAAAGCCATAGAAAACAGGAAATATATGCCCTATCATTACTGAAAGTCCAGCGATATAACCGATAAATCTGTCGTTGTTAAAAAACATTACATCAAAACCATACGTTACAACAAGACGACAAACCACTACTGCGATTATTCCTTTAGCAAGGTCGAACAGCAGTGTAGCCAGAGCCGGACCTTTTCCGAATACTCTAAGCACGTTTGTAAGACCTGCATTTTTGCTACCATAGTCACGAATATCGGCTTTTTTCAGGATTCTGCATACTGTTATCGCAGAATTTACGCTGCCAAGCAAATATGAGAAAACTACAGTAAAAACTAAACTTAAAAGAACCATATCTTATATACCCCTTATTTTACGTCATTTCTGTCACGTTCACGGACTTTCAGAACTATTGGTGTACCGTCAAGTCCAAACGTTTCACGGATCTGATTTTCTATATATCTCTGATATGAAAAATGGAACAAGTCAGCTCTGTTGACAAATGCTATGAATGTTGGCGGCTTTGTTGATGCCTGAGTCATGTAGTAAATCTTAAGTCTTCTACCCTTGTCAGACGGTGGCTGTACTCTTGCTGTTGCATATGCAAGAACATCGTTTAGCCTTCCGGTCGGTATTCTTACAGCATTCTGCTCTGCCGTATATTTTATCAACTCAAAAAGCTTTTCTATTCTGAGCCCCGTTTTTGCTGAGATGAACACAAATGGTACATAGCTCATAAAGCTGAAATCGTCTTCAAGCTTCTTTCTGAACTCATTCATAGTATTAGTATCTTTCTCTATAGCGTCCCATTTATTCACTGCTACAACACAGGCTTTACCCTTTTCATGTGCATATCCTGCAACCTTTGAATCCTGCTCAGTGAATCCAACAGCAGCATCAATAACAATAACTGCAACATCAGCTCTGTCAACAGCCATATAAGATCTAAGAACACTGTATTTCTCTATACTATCCAAGACCTTAGACTTCTTTCTGATACCTGCAGTATCAATGAATACAAACTTGCCGTTCTCATTTTCAATAACGGTATCAGTAGCGTCACGAGTTGTACCTGCAATGTCAGAAACAATAACACGTTCCTCACCACATATTCTATTGATAATAGACGATTTGCCGACATTTGGTTTTCCGATAACAGCAACTCTGATAGTAGTGTCATCATAATCTTCACCGTTTTCATCCGGCAGATATTTCAACACCTCATCAAGAAGGTCACCTGTGCCATGCCCGTGAACTGATGAAACAGGTATAGGATCGCCAAGACCGAGATTATAAAATTCATAAAACTCAACAGGTGGCTCACCAAGAGAATCGCATTTATTTACGCAGAGTACAATCGGTTTACCAGACTTCTGCAACATGTCTGCAACTTCATAGTCATTAGCAGTCACTCCACAGGTCATATCCGCAACAAGTATCGTAACATCAGCCTTTGTTATAGCAAGCTCTGCCTGACGACGCATCTGTGACAGAATTATATCATCAGAATCAGGCTCAATTCCTCCTGTATCTACTAACATAAACTCATGGTTAAGCCACTCGCATTTAGAATAGATTCTATCTCTTGTAACTCCCGGTGTATCCTGTACAATCGAGAGTCTTTGTCCGATAAGTTTATTAAAAAGTGTTGACTTTCCGACATTTGGTCGTCCAACTATTGCAACTATTGGCAATGACACATTATCATCTCCATTCTTTTATCATTGATTTGAAATGCCCAACAGCTTATCAAGATATTCATATCCATCATTTGCTGAGGCTGTTATTTTTATTCCAAGCTCTTTTTCTACATCTGAAACAGTCAGGTCATCAAGAAAAATCGGTTCATCCGCTTTCAGCATTACTTTTGGTATAACAAGCTCGTCGCCAAGTTCCTTGCCTTTAAGCTGATCTATCATATCACCTGCCGTTATAAGACCTGCAACAGTTATAGTTTCACCGAAAAAGTGGTTTATTATTTTCTCTACATTTATTTTAACATTAGGGAACTTTCCCATGATTTTTTTTGCAATTCGCAAATGAAAGTCATACGCAGCAACACCTGTAACCAGCACGACTGTACGGTCATCAATCTGCTCGTCAATCGAATCCAAAGCCGAATCAAGCTCGTCCTCCAGTGAACGCAGAAGCCCGACACCGTTTTCATACTGTGGATAGTCCTCATAAAACTCTGTAGGCGGCAATTCACTCTCAGCTATTAAATAGAACTCATCTGCAGGAAAAACCATTCGTGTACCATAATTTTCAAGACATTCTTTTTGCTTTTGTTCTATTATAGAGATTACCTCTTCTGCACCTTTCTTGTCAAAGCATTCCAGTGGAAAAAGTCCATCACGAAATTTTGTAAGTCCGACAGGGACTACTGCTACTGACCGGATATTAGGCATCAAGTTCGAAAGGTCATCAAGTGTTCTTCTGAGCTCATCGCCGTCATTGACATTAGGACAACATACAATCTGGCAATTAAGCATAAGTCCGCTATCGGCTATCATTTTCAGATACCTAAGTTTGTCACCTGCAAAACGGTTATTCATCATCTTGCATCTAAGTTCAGGATTGGTTGTATGGACTGACACGTTTATATTCAGACGCATATCAATGATACGCTGAATATCGTTGTCATTAAGGTTAGTAAGAGTTACATAATTGCCTTGCAAAAATGAAAGTCTTGCATCGTCGTCCTTGAAATACAAAGTTTCACGCATACCCGGTGGCATCTGATCAATAAAACAAAATATGCACTTATTTGAGCATGCTCTTTTATCATCCATAAGAAACGAAGCAAACTCCATCCCGAGATCGTCATACTCAGACTTGTTTATTTTCTTAATCAGTTTTTTGCCCTTACGTTCAAGCTCAAGT
>JAUNJM010000031.1 GCA_030533265.1 Ruminococcus sp.
AAGATATTCAATGAAAGCCTGTGACAAGGAGGAATAACCAATGAAAAACGTACTGATAATTTCCGCCAGTCCGAGAAAGGGCGGCAATTCCGACACCCTCTGCGACCGTTTTGCCCAGGGTGCAAAGGAGAGCGGAAACAATGTGGAAAAGATATTTATTGCCGCAAAAAATATCGGCTATTGCCGTGGCTGCGGTGTTTGTAATTCCACTCACAAATGTGTGCAGAAGGACGATATGGCTGAAATACTTGACAAGATGGTATCAGCCGATGTTATCGTTCTTGCAACGCCGGTATATTTTTACACAATGGACGGACAAATGAAAACCTTTATTGACCGTACCGTTCCACGATATACGGAAATAAAGAACAAGGATTTTTATTTCATAATGACTGCTGCCGATACCGAAAAGGCAAGCCTTGAACGTACTCTTGAAGCGTTCCGCGGATTTACGGAGGATTGTCTTGAAGGGGCAAGAGAAGCCGGCATTATCTATGGTGTCGGTGCCTGGAATGTGGGAGAAATAAAAAACACTCCTTCTTATGATGAAGCTTATGAAATGGGAAGGAAGGTATGATTATGGAATATGTAACATTATCAAATGAAGTAAAAATGCCGATCTTAGGCTATTGAGTTTATCAGGTCTCAAAAGAAGAATGCCTAATCCACCTAAGAAATAAATACATAGCTTAAACGTACAACAGGCGTATGCAGTTTTTCATTGCATACGCCTGTTGTTTATTCATTGTTTCATTAGCCACCGTTTAGTCAATAACCATTAGTATTTTGGAATACTTCTGTATGGTCATCGCTCTAAAATGGCAGGACGTTTTTAATTATTTTAAAGTAAAAGATTTCAACATGGTTTTTCCTTCACCACGATAAGTCAGGTATATTGCGTTGACACCGTCAGGTAGGGCTATATTTCCGGTGAATGTTTCCCAGAAGTTCACAGATTCTATCTTTATTCTGCCGATAATCTCACCGTCCCATTTTGTACGCACCTCAAACTCACCGATACCATGTCCTCGTGTTGTAACAGAAACAGCGGTGACGCCATTGCAGTCAAAATACTTGAAGCCTGCAGTTACACCATCTACAATGTTTGCGATGTAACCCTGTTCCTTTTCACTGTCTTTGCCGTCCTGAACGATTTTAGGATCATTTAAATCCCCCAGATAAGCCGAGTGTTTTTCAGTGAAAAGATTGCATGCAATATATGAAGGATACTCACCCTTGCCCTCAAGAGGTCCACCGTTCAGACCACAGGAGGTAAGCTCAGACTGATTAAAGTGTCCGTCAGGTCTGAGTGTCAGCTTTTCGGCACAGGCTTGTCTGCTATACCAGGTTCCGTTGGTGTGACGATGATAGAATATGTACAATTCACCACAGATTTCGACTATACTTCCGTGATTGTTGGCACCAAAAGCCATTGCCATATCAGCAGGCTTGTAGCTGTCAATACCTACATCAGCGTTGCTGACCAGAACTCCGCCGTATCTGAAGCCGCCAAGTGGACTGTCGCTGACAGCATAGCAAAGCTCGTGGAAGTGTTCGGAGGAGTAGATGAAATAGTATTTTCCGTTAAATTTACGAATGGATGAGGCCTCAAAGAATGCGTATCCCTCAAAATCGGTACCCTTGCTGTTCAGTACGTTTGGAACAACCATAACGGGATCTGAGATCACTGTGAGCATGTCCTTATCAAGTACAGCGACTTTTGAACCGACTCTTGTATTGTCATCAATTGGAGAAAAGCCAGTGTAGACATACGTTACATCACCCTCAGTCAGAACACCCGGATCAAACTGTGGCTCATCGCCTTCACGTTCGCCAAGCCTTGTGCCGTCAGGGTAGTGAACGTAGCCCAGAAATTCGTATCTTCCGGCAGGAGTGTCGCATACTGCAACTGAGATGACTGCAGCCCTGTCGAGAACATAATAAAGATAGTATCTGCCGTCAGGACCTTTTGTGACATCAGGAGCATAAAGACACATTTTGCCGTCCTTGTTGAGAGGATCATCACAGCGACCATAGATAACACCTTCGTATCTCCAGTTGCCGAGATCGTCAACAGGTGCTGACCAGCAGACGTAATCTCCCAGACAGAAAACATGTCCGTTTGCAAAGTCGTGTGATCCATAAATATAGACCCTGTCATCAAAAACATGAGGTTCACCGTCAGGGATATACTCCCAGCTTGGCAGATATGGATTGAAAGCAGTTGTTTTGCTCATTTTTAGTACCTCCGTTTTATAAAATACAGGTTTATTTTAGCATGCTCTTTATGACAATACAAGAAAAAAATTTGTGTTTTAATCGGTATGTAAATTTACTTATTTGCATGAAGTTGCTTTACTTTTTCTACTTTGGATCACACTTTTGTTATACACTGCTGAATTACAGATATTTTCTTTTTTTCTGTTGAATAATGTGAGGATATGTGTTATAATGGATAACGTCGTGTTTGGATACACAATTAATATAAGGGAAGATTTAAAGATGAGTACTCTGGTATCGGTGAAGAACTTCTTTACCAAAAACATAGTAATGACAATAGCACTTGTTGCTGCACTTACAACGAGTATAGCAGTACCATTTGACAAAAAATATATCGGTTATTTTGATTTCAAAACGTTGACCTGTCTGTTTTGTGTGCTTGCAGTAGTGTGTGCATTGAAGAACATCAATTTTTTCTATTTGCTTGCGAAGAAGATAGTAAGACTTTTCAAAAATGCGAGAATGAGTATTCTTGCACTGGTGTACATAACGTTTATCGGTTCAATGCTTATCGCAAATGATATGGCACTGCTGACATTTTTGCCGTTGGGATACTTTGTTCTGACAACGACAGGCAAGCAAAAACACATGGCATTCACTTTCATAATGCAGAATATTGCAGCGAATCTCGGTGGAATGCTGACACCCTTCGGCAATCCACAGAATCTTTATCTTTACACCAAATTTGAGATAGCGAATGGTGAGTTTCTGAAGATAATGATATTACCGTTTGCTATGTCAGTTGCGTTGATAACAATTTGCTGTATTATTTTTGTTAAACCTGAGCCACTCTGTATTGATGACGAGAAAATAGTTCTTGATCCTAAAAGAGCAACGCTCTATCTTTTGTTGTTTGCGTTGGCTATAGCGATCGTGTTCAGGGGAATACCATACTGGATAGGTTTGATAATAATACCTGCAATACTGTTTTTTGTTGACAGAAAGGCACTGGGAATGGTTGATTATCCACTGCTTCTGACGTTTGTATTCTTCTTTGTCTTTTCAGGCAACATGGCGAGGATAGGCATTGTGAGAGAGTTCTTTTCAATGCTTCTTGGCAAGAACACTCTGCTTTTCAGTGCGATGTCATGCCAGTGCATAAGCAACGTACCGTCAGCGATACTGCTTTCACAGTTCACGGGTAACTATCCTGCACTACTTGTAGGAGTTAACATCGGTGGAGTGGGAACGCTTATAGCATCGCTTGCGAGTCTTATAACATTTCGTGAATATGTCAAGCACAATCCGAAAAAGGCTCGTTACTACATCAGGCGATTTTCAGTTTTCAACTTCGGATTTTTGTTTATACTTCTGGGTACTATGTCAGCCGTCTTTATCTGACAGGGTTAATTATGTTATCGGTTATTTCATGACTGTAACAAATTCAGTCAGGCAGTTGACTCGGGAGTGAAAATCGTGTATAATAACATTATTGCTATTTATTTTTTAGGAGGTTTTTATGGAAAAGAAAGCTGGTTTTTCAAACCGTCTGGGGTTCGTACTTGCAGCGGCTGGTTCAGCAGTAGGACTTGGTAATATATGGAGATTCCCTTATCTTGCTGCGAAATATGGTGGAGGAATATTTCTGTTGATATATCTTATCCTGACGGTTACGTTCGGATTCACACTTATGATAACTGAAATTGCTATCGGTAGAAAAACAGGTAAAAGCTGTATTCAGGCTTATTCCGATCTTAATAAACGTTTTTCGTTCCTGGGCTATATAGCAGCACTTGTTCCGATGATAATTTTCCCTTATTATTGCGTTATTGGTGGCTGGGTAGTGAAGTTCCTGGGAGTGTATATCTCAAATCAGGCCCACAAGGCTACCACTGAAGGCTATTTCGGAAGCTTTATCAGTTCAACCTCAGGACCAATCATCTGTCTTGCAATATTCCTGTTTCTTACTGCCTTTGTCGTATTGCTCGGAGTCGAAAAGGGAGTTGAAAGGGTAAGCAAGTTTCTGATGCCTATACTTGTCGTAATGTCACTTGGTACTGCTATCTACAGCTTGACGATAGATGGAGCTATTGACGGTCTTATCTATTATATAAAACCGAATTTCAGTGAGTTTTCAATAAAGACTGTCGTTGCAGCAATGGGACAGCTTTTCTATTCCATGTCGCTTGCGATGGGTATTATGATAACATACGGTTCGTATATGAAAAAGAGCGATAACCTTGAAAAATCGGTAAGAAACATTGAGATTTTTGATACCTCTATCGCTTTTTTGTCAGGACTTATGATAGTACCGGCTGTATTTGCATTTTCAGGCGGAGATAAGGACGCTTTGCAAAAAGGGCCGACACTTATGTTTGAAACTCTGCCACAAGTGTTTGACAAGATGAAAGGTGGTCACATCTTCGGACTTGTTTTTTTCCTGTTGGTGCTTTTTGCAGCACTTACATCTGCAATTTCACTCATGGAAACGATAGTGTCTATCATCTACGACAAGTTCGGATTTGGCAGAAAAAAGATTTGCATTGCAGTTATGATATTATCGTTTATCATCGCAATACCATCCTCGCTTGGATTCGGAGTTCTTTCACATATTACCATTATTGGTTACTCTATACTCGATTTCTTCGACTTCATCAGCAACAATATCCTTATGCCAATAGTTGCATTGCTCACTGCTGTGCTTGTCGGATTTATTGTAAAGCCGAAGACAATTTGTGACGAGGTTGAAAGCTCAGAATCATTCAAGTCCAGAAAAATGTACATCGTTATTATAAAATACATCGTTCCTGTCTGCATGATTGTGATACTTGTGTCATCACTTGTAGGATATGTTTAATATGTTTCAAATCTGACCTCGAAGCTTTTCGAGGTCTTTTTGTTAATTTTCATAAATGTTTTGTGAATAACATTAACGTGTTTTGGCTAATATATTATAATAATTTTGTAGGAATATGTAAAAAATCACCAGCTTACAGTTACAAACATTTAAAGGAGAAATTATTATGGCAAAAGTGCAGGCAGGAAATATAAATTTGAATGGAATTACATAGAGCTGGAAAGATAGAATCAGGGAGCATCACGACAGTGTGGTGCTCCTTCTTTATGGATTGACATTAACATTTAAAAGGTGTATACTTAAAAGGTAAATAATATCAGAAAAACGGAGAAAAATGAAGAATAAAGAAATATCACAGTATGCTAAAATGACCAAAACAACGGTATCAAAGCTCGTGGTGACGAGGCAATCGCTGCAATGAGTATCGTCAGCAGGATAATATTCTTTGTATTCTCAATAGCACTCGGCACAGGTCAGGGATTTCAGCCTCTCAGCCGTTAGCGTTCGTGCTTTCAGCAGTGCCGTCAATGATATTTATGAGATGGATTCTGAAAAATGCCTGAGCAAGATTCATAGCACTATTATTTTGTAATGATACAACAAACAAAAAGGAGAAATTTTTATGCTTAGAATTGATAATCTTACCAAGACTTACGGAGATAAAAAAGCAGTTGATGATCTTTCCATACATATACATTCGGGTGAGATATATGGATTTATCGGTCACAACGGAGCTGGAAAAACAACTACGCTGAAAAGTGTGGTAGGTATTCTGGAATTTGACAGCGGTGAGATTCTTATTGACGGAGTGAACATAAAGGAAAAACCTATTGAGTGTAAAAAGAAAATTGCATATATACCTGATAATCCTGATATTTATGAGTTTATGACAGGTTTGCAGTATCTGGATTTTATAGGCGATATTTTCAGTGTTCCGGCAGATGTGCGTAAGGAACGAATTACTAAACTTGCTGATACGTTTGAACTTACAGACAGCCTTACACAGCCTGTATCTTCATACTCACATGGTATGAAACAAAAACTGGCTATTATATCAGCCTGGATGCATGAGCCAAAGCTGATTATTATGGACGAACCTTTTGTTGGTCTTGACCCTAAGGCTGCACATATCCTGAAACAAATGATGCGTGAAATGTGTGATGACGGTGGAGCAATATTCTTTTCGACTCATGTACTTGAGGTAGCTGAAAAGCTTTGTGACAAGGTGGCGATTATAAAGGACGGAAAGCTGATACGCTCAGGCACAATGGACGAGGTCAAGGGAGATACAAGTCTTGAATCTGTGTTTCTTGATCTGGAGGGTTGATTATGCTGAAAACGTTGATAAAAAAGCAGTTTTTTGAGTGCTTTCGTATTTATTTTGTGAACGCTAAAACAAGCAGGTCACGTTCAAAGAGTAGAATTGTGGGTATGTTTGTGCTGTTTACGGTACTCATGGTATTTCTGTGTGCGATTTTCTTCGGGTTAGCATTTATGCTTGGAGATACGCTTGTTAAAACTGAATTGGTATGGATCTATTTTTCACTTATGGGAATAGTTTCGATTGCTTTTGGAACGTTCGGAAGCGTGTTTAATACATACGCATCTTTATATCTTTCCAAGGACAATGAGATGCTTCTTTCAATGCCGATAAAATCGTCAAGTATTATCACTTCCCGTATAATATTAGTCTATGGATTGAGCCTTTTATATAGTGGGATAGTGTGGATACCGACATTGATTTTCTATTGGTTTTTCGGCAATCCATCAGTAACGGCTGTAATATTCGGTTTTTTGCTTATATTTATAATCGCTTTGTTTGTAACTGTGCTGACCTGTGTTCTTGGTTGGGTAGTGGCACTTATCTCGTCAAGGCTTAAAAGAAAAAATCTTATTGTAGTGATACTTTCACTGGCTTTCTTTTTGGGATATTACTACATTTGTTTTAAAATGACAGACGTTTTGGGAACGATTATAAAAAATATTGTTCTTATTGGTAAAAGAGTTAAAATCTGGGGGAATATATTTTACCAGTTGGGTAATGCGGCATGCGGAAAGGTTTTGCCGATGCTTATATTTTCCGGTATATCTGTAGTTTTGTTTGCAGTGTGTTTCTATGTGCTTTCAAAGAGCTTCACAAAAATTGTGACAAAAGCACCGGACGTTAAGTTATCAAAAGCAAAGAAAATCAAAACCAGGCAGAACAGTGTTGAGAGATCACTCTTTAACAGAGAGCTTAAACGCTTTCTGAGCAGTTCGACATATATGCTCAACTGTGGGTTAGGAATATTATTTTTGCCGGTAATTGCAGTTATTGTGATTGTGAAACGTGGCGCTGTGAAAATGCTGGTTGATGAGCTTTCGGCTTTGATACCAAATGTTGAAAGCTATGTTCCATTGGTGATAGTATCAAGCGTTTGTCTGATAGTAAGCATGAATGTAATATCAACGCCATCTGTTTCGCTGGAAGGTAAAAATCTGTGGGTACTCAAATCACTCCCCGTAACGACAAGACAGATTTTTGATTCAAAGAGAAAACTTCACTTTTGGCTGAATGTTTTGCCTGCTGTGCTAACAACGGTGGTTCTTGACTTGTGTATAGTAAAAATGAACATTTTGGATATATTGCTTACGATGGCTTATGTAGTAATGTTTGTTTACTTTACGGCAGATACAGGGTTGTTTTTCGGAATAAGTCGTGTGAATCTTAACTGGACGAATGAAGCGATGGTTATAAAGCAGAGTATCAATGTGTTGTTATCTATTCTTGCAGGTTGGGTAATAACTGCTCTTTCGGTTGTCGGATTTTATTTTCTTGACAAATATCTTAGCATACAGGCTTATCTTGCGATATGGATAGTGCTGTTTTCAGGTGGAATATACGGACTTGAGCATTGGCTCAAAACAAAGGGCACAAAAATTTTTAATACACTGTAATTTAATAGGCTTGTTATGTCTGAAAGGCAGTGTGATAATGTGTCATACGGCAGTTTCTTACCAGCGCAGAGCTTATGTGTTATCTTTAAAATAGCATTTTTCAAAAGGAGAGTATAAAAATGAAAAAGAAGCTGTTATCGTCATTAATAACGATAGTTCTGATAATGAGTTTTGCATTTTCAACGATGATGGGTGCATATGGTGCAGAATTGACAGCACCTTGCTTAACTGTAAAATCGTATGCAACAAAAGTATCTCTTTCGTGGACTAAGGATAAAAATGCAGACGGCTATGAGGTATACTGGTGTGGCGGAGAAACAACATCTGTTCCGCACAACAAATGGGAGTATGGCTGTTGGAATGATATGGTCAGACTTGTAACAATAAAAGGCAATTCTACAACGTCGTATACAAAGACAGGATTGTCTTATGATAAGAACTATCACTTTATTGTAAGGTCTTATAAAAATTCAGGCTCGCAAATAGTTTATAGTGGCTGGTCAGACACAGGAGTTGCTATTGATTCTGTCAACAGACTCAATGCCGCAACGCTGAAGCCTAAGAATACTTACAAAATAATCAATACTCAGGGAAAAAAGAACACTGTGTCGGAGCATACGCTTACTGCTGAGGAGAAAAAGATACTTTCTAATTTTGCGGCAAAGCATTTTACGGCTGATATGACCGCAGGAGATAAGGTTTGCTATACTGCTGAATGGATAAGAAATCATCTTGAATACGGGCCTATTCCGACATATTCGCATACTAAGAATATTTTTGTCAAAAAACAAGGACAATGCTCTGATTATAACGGTGCTATGGTCGAGATGATGATATATCTCGGATTTGACGCAAGACTTATTCAGGGGTACAGAAACGGTAGTACACAGCATTTCTGGGGAGAGGTCATCATTGACGGCAGTGTTTTCCTTATGGAAGTCGGAGAAAAGGTCTGGGATGGTGGAGGCTACAAGTGGTGCTTCTATTGCAACACCTACTCCGAAGCTGACGGTGGCTACTATAAAAACGGCAGTCCTGCAAAGGATTCGATAGCAAAATATCCTGATAAGGTTGCAGATTTAAAGGTTGCATCAAAGACGGACAGTGTAATAAATCTTTCGTGGTCAAGCGTAAAGAAGGCTGATGGATACTATATTTATAAGTACAACTCCTCTCAGGGGAAGTTCGTAAAGGTTGATACTGTTTCCGCTGATACCAACAAATACCGTTTTTCGTCACTAAAGGCTGGAACGCTTTATAAATTTGCGATAAAGACTTTTAAGATAGCAAATGGCCAGACTATTACAAGTACGTCATCTTCACAACTGACAGCCAAGACTGTACCGGGTGCGGTAACAGGATTCAAGGTTGCAGGAGTCAATGCTAACGCAGTAAAGCTTAGCTGGGATGCAGTTAAAAGTGCAACCGGATACATAATATATAAGTATGACACCTCCAAAAAGACCTGGGTGAAAGTTGAGATAACAAAAACAAAAGATACGGTTTACACCGTGAAAAATCTCAGCTCAGGTAAAAAATATGACTTTGCTATAAAAGCTTATAGAACTGAGGACGGTAAAACTGTTTTAAGCAGGACTTATCCTGAAATCAGTGCGGTTACAAAGCTTCCTGAAGTGCAGGGCGTTGTGATAAACACCAGTGATAATAATGTGAAACTTACATGGGACAAGGTGAGCGGTGCTAAGGATTATTACGTTTATCGCTATGTCAAGAACAAGTGGACTAAGATTGCAACGACAGAGAACATTACATACACAGTCAAGAATATCGGTGCAGGCAAGTCGTGCTGGTTCACCGTAAAGGCTCATAAAAAGGTAAGTGGTGTGGACGTTGCCAGTGTATCATACGACACGTTCAAAACTACTACAAAGCCTGCAACGGTAAATTTCACGCTCACTGCAGGTACAGGCAAGGCTGTTGTTAAGTGGAGTGCTGTCAACGGTGCAACGGGTTATCATGTATACTACAAAACGTCCGAAAATGCATCGTGGCAGAAGCTTGCAGATACTACAAAAACAAGCTTTACTAAAACAGGTCTTGTAAAGGGTAAAAAGTATTATTTCACTGTAAAAGCATATAAAAAATATAATGGTAGTGTTTATAACGGAAAATATGTAGAAAAAGCCGTTGTAATAAAATAGTCAGGTTCTCAAATGAGGAGGTTAATCACGTTATCGGTCAGATAACGTGATTATACATTATAATAGAAAGGAGATAAGATATGATATGATAAAAAATCTTTTACAAAGTGTAAGGGAATATAAAAAGGATTCGATTCTTTCACCTGTGTTTGTGTCTTTCGAGGTAATAATGGAAGTTATAATTCCATTTCTCATGGCAAGACTTATTGATGATGGAATTGATAAAGGTAATATGAAAACGATTGCTTACTGGGGAGTAATACTTATAGTATGCTGTGGATTTTCACTTGCTTTCGGAGCTCTGGCAGGAAAGTACGCTGCCGTTGCGTCTACGGGTTTTGCAAAGAACCTGCGTCACGATATGTACTATAAGGTTCAGAACTACAGCTTCAAGAATATCGACAAGTTCTCAACAGCAAGTATCGTAACACGTCTTACGACTGACGTTACAAACGTTCAGAACGCTTATCAGATGTGTATAAGAATCGCTGTCAGAGCCCCTGTTATGATGATATTCGCACTTGTTATGTCGTTTACTGTAAACCCTAAGCTTTCATTGGTGTTCCTTTGCGTGATACCAATTTTAGCATTCGGATTGTTCTATATCGCAACTCATGCTCACCCGATTTTTGAGAGAGTTTTCAAGCGTTATGATAAGCTCAACAGCGTCGTTCAGGAAAACCTGCACGGTATCAGAGTAGTCAAGTCGTTCGTGAGAGAGGACCATGAAACCAAGAAGTTCAAGGATGTTTCTCAGGACATCTACACTGATTTTTCAATGGCTGAAAGATTGCTTGCTTTCAACCAGCCACTCATGCAGTTTTGCATCTATCTTACAATGATACTCATTTCATGGTTCGGTGCAAAGCTTATCGTCAGCGATTCAATGACTACAGGTGAGCTTATGAGCCTTATGTCATACGCAATGCAGATACTCATGAGTCTTATGATGCTTTCTATGATATTCGTAATGCTTATCATATCAAGAGCATCATGTGAGAGAATTGCTGAAATTCTTGATGAACAAAGTGACCTCGTTAACGGTGAAAACCCTGTTACACAGGTCAGGGACGGAAGTATCGTTTTTAGAAACGTAAATTTTGCATATTCGGACAAGGCGGAGCGAAACTGTCTTGATAATGTCAATGTTGTGATACCGTCAGGAGCAACGGTCGGCATTATAGGTGGAACGGGTAGCTCCAAAACCACGTTTGTACAGCTTATCCCAAGACTCTATGAAGTGACAGGTGGTGCTGTTGAGGTCGGTGGAGTTGATGTCCGTGACTATGACATCGAGTCACTGCGTAACGAGGTTGCAATGGTTCTGCAGAAGAACGTGCTTTTCTCAGGTACGATAAAGGAAAACCTGCGTTGGGGTAATGAGAATGCTACTGATGAGGAAATGGTAAGAGTGTGCAAGCTTGCACAGGCTCACTCGTTCATAGAGCAGTTCCCTGACAAGTATGATACATATATTGAGCAAGGCGGTACGAATGTTTCCGGTGGACAGAAGCAGAGAATATGTATTGCAAGAGCATTGCTCAAAAAGCCTAAGATTCTCATTCTTGACGACTCAACAAGTGCCGTTGATACGGCAACTGACGCACTTATCAGACGTGCATTCAGGGAGGAGATACCTGATACTACAAAAATCATCGTTGCTCAGCGAATTTCGTCAATTCAGGACGCTGATATTATAATCGTGCTTGATGACGGCAAGATAAATGGCATGGGCACACATGATGAGCTTGTGGAGTCAAATGAAATATACAAGGAAGTATATCAATCCCAGACAAAGGGGGGTGCTGAGAATGGCTAACGGTCCTATGCGTAACAAAGGACAGTTTAATGGCAAAATTCAAAAGCCTGACGGTAAGACACTCAAGCGTCTTATGGGATACCTGCTTAAATATAAGCTGAGATTTGCGATGGTAATACTTTGTATTTTCATCAGCTCATTTGTCGGAGTGGCGTCATCAATGTTTCTCAGGACGTTGATTGATGACTATATACTTCCACTTCAGGCTGAGGCGAATCCTGTGTTTACAGGACTGCTGAAAGCTGTTCTGACAATGGCAGGAATTTATCTTGTCGGAGTTATTGCGAACTATGTCTTTAACAGGATAATGGTAACGATAGGTCAGGGAGTGCTGAGGGATATTCGTGACGAAATGTTCACTCATATGCAGACACTTCCGATAAAGTATTTCGACACTCATACTCACGGTGATCTGATGAGTCGCTACACAAATGATACCGACACACTCAGACAGATGATAACACAGAGCTTGCCACAGCTTTGTTCTACAATAATTACTATTGTGACTGTTTTCGTTGCAATGGTAACGACTAACGTACTTATGACGGTGTTTGTACTCATTACAGTATTTCTGATGATGATAATTGCAAAACAGATAACGTCAAGAAGTGGAAAATTCTTTGTAAAACAGCAGGAATCACTCGGTAAAGTGAACGGATATATCGAGGAAATGATAAACGGACAGAAGGTAGTTAAGGTTTTCTGTCACGAGGATAAGGCAAAAAAGGATTTTGACATACTGAACAATGAGCTTTGCGAAAATGCTTCAGAGGCAAATAAGCTTGTAAACATTCTTATGCCGATTATGGGAAACCTCGGACATTTCCAGTATGTATTGGTTGCAATGGTCGGAGGAGCATTGGCGATAAACGATATCGGTAGTCTGACACTTGGAATTACCGCAGCATTTTTACAGCTCAGCCGTAGTTTTACACAGCCTATCACTCAGATTGCACAGCAGATAAATGCGTTTGTAATGGCACTTGCAGGTGCAAAGCGAATATTTGAGATGATGGACGAACAGTCTGAAACTGATGAGGGTTATGTAAGACTTGTCAATGCGAAGTACGTTGGTAACGAGATAACAGAAACGGAAGAACGTACCGGACTCTGGGCATGGAAGCATCCTCACAATGACGGAAGCGTGACTTACACCAAGCTGACAGGTAACATAACATTTGATGATGTGGACTTCGGCTACAACAGTGAGAAAATCGTACTGCACAACGTAACGTTGTTTGCAGAGCCGGGACAGAAAATCGCTTTTGTAGGTTCAACAGGTGCAGGTAAAACGACTATCATGAATCTGATAAACAGATTTTATGACATTGCAGACGGAAAGATCCGCTATGACGGCATAAACATCAATAAGATACACAAATCCGATTTAAGACGTTCGCTGGGCATTGTTTTGCAGGATGTAAACCTGTTTACCGGAACTGTTATGGAGAACATCAGGTATGGTAATCTTGGTGCAACTGATGAAGAATGTATCGCAGCCTCAAAGCTTGTAAATGCTCACGGCTTCATAACAAGACTTCCTGATGGATACAACACGGTACTTACAGGTGACGGCTCGGGATTATCGCAGGGACAGCGACAGCTTATTTCCATAGCAAGAGCAGCCGTTGCAGATCCACCTGTAATGATACTTGACGAAGCTACATCGAGTATCGACACCAGAACAGAAGCTATTGTACAGAGCGGTATGGATGCACTTATGTATGGCAGAACGGTATTTGTTATTGCACACAGGCTTTCTACTATCAAGAACGCAGACGTTATCATGGTACTCGAACAGGGCAGAATCATTGAACGTGGCAATCATGATGCACTTATTGCACAAAAGGGCAAATACTATCAGCTTTATATGGGCACATTTGAATTGAGTTAATGAAAAAGAGGACAGGCGACTGTTCTCTTTTTTGTGCATTTTTATCCTTTTCGTGCAAACACTCACGAAAAGGGGTGGATAATATGAAATCATTATGGAGCAGTGAAAAAAGCTGGGATTGTCCATGCCACGGCTCAAGGTTTGACTATACAGGCAGATTGACAGATAATCCTTCAATGCACAATCTTGCAATCGAAAAGGACAGTTCAGGGATTGACAGGGAGAAAAATAATTAAGGAATTTTAAAAATTTAATATAAACACTTGTAATTTCCTTTGAAAAGATGTATCATTAATATGTTTGAATGTGATTTCATGCTTTTAAGTGTGAAATTTATTATACATCAGGAGGTAAAGATTATGGGTATGACATTTAAAAGAAAATTGCCTATTCCAAAGGTTATAAAAGAGCAATTTCCACTTTCGGATAAAATTATTGCACACAAGGCTGACCGTGATGAAGAGATAAAAAAAATATTTACAGGTGAGAATAACAAGTTGTTGCTTGTTATCGGACCTTGTTCTGCCGACAGAGAAGATTCTGTTATGGATTATATTTATAGATTGAAAGATGTTCAGGAAAAAGTCAAAGATAAGATAATTATTGTTCCGAGAATATATACAAATAAACCGAGAACAACAGGTCTGGGATATAAGGGAATGGTGCATCAGCCTGATCCTACAAAGGGTGAGGATATGCTTGAAGGACTTATTGCTATCAGAAAGCTTCATACAAGAGCTATTGCGGAAACAGGTCTTACCTGTGCGGACGAGATGCTTTATCCTGAGAACTACAGATACCTGTCTGATCTGCTTTCATACACAGCAATCGGAGCACGTTCGGTTGAGGATCAGCAACACAGAATTACAACAAGTGGTATGGACATTCCTGCGGGTATGAAGAATCCGACAAGTGGAGATTTGTCGGTAATGATGAACTCTATTACAGCAGCACAGAACAGTCATACGTTCCTTTATCGTGGCTGGGAGGTTGAAACATCGGGAAATCCGCTTGCTCATGCGGTGCTGAGAGGATATGTCAACAAAGACGGAAAGGCTCATTCTAACTATCACTATGAAGATCTACAGCTTTTGGCTGAGCTTTATGCACAGGGTGAATATCAGAATCCTGCCGTTATTATTGACACCAATCACAGCAATTCAGATAAGAAGTATCTTGAACAGCCAAGAATCTGCAAGGAGGTACTTCACTCAATGCGTCACTCAAGTGACATCGGAAAACTGGTTAAAGGCTTCATGATTGAGAGTTATATCGAGGACGGAGCACAGAAGACTACTGACTGTGTTTACGGTAAGTCGATAACAGATCCATGTCTTGGCTGGGAAAAGTCCGAAAAGCTTATTTATGATATTGCTGACTTGCTTTAATAATTTATAGTTTGATGCACATAAATTTGTGCAGGTGCGTTATCTGCTCTAAGGGAGAGTTTTGCTCTCCTTTTTTGTTATTGATTGTACATACAAAAAGGGAATCCCATTTTTACAGGGTAAAGTAGTCAATACTTTGTAGACACAAAAAAGAATCAAGCTGCCAGATCAATT
>JAUNJM010000032.1 GCA_030533265.1 Ruminococcus sp.
ACAAAAAATGATGGCAGACACTTTTTTGTGTCTACCATCATTATATCATTTCACATTGCTCTCCCCTTTTTTTGTGCTGAAACCATCAGCCGTACGCAACGTCCTGCTTGACATTTTTGTTAAAGTATGTAATAATATATTTGTTAAAAAACAATAATTTTTAGGAGGACTGATTATGAAGGATTGTACTCTTGTTATAATGGCAGCCGGTATGGGTTCAAGATTTGGTGGAGGCATAAAACAGCTTGCTCCTGTTGGACCAAACAACGAAATTATTATGGATTATTCTATCTATGACGCTATCAAAGCCGGTTTCAACAAAGTAGTTTTTATCATCAGAAAGGATATTGAAGAAGCTTTTGCTGAGATGATAGGAAACCGTATTGCAAAGCACGTCAACGTAAGCTATGTGTTCCAGGAAACTTCTGACGTTCCGGAGCAGTTCAAGAACCTCGAACGTGTAAAGCCCTGGGGTACAGGTCATGCGATTCTGTGCTGTAAGGACGCTGTAAAAGAGCCTTTTGCTATCATTAACGCTGATGACTACTACGGTCAGGAAGCTTATAAGGTACTCTACAACTATCTCACATCTATGGGCGACAAGAAGGACAAGCTTGATCTCTCTATGTGTGCATTTGTTTTGAAAAATACTCTCAGTGACAACGGTACTGTCACAAGAGGTATATGTTCTATCGACAAGGATAAGAATATCGAGCAGATTACTGAAACATACAAGATCCGTCGTGAAGCTGACGGCAAGGTTATGGCCGGTGAGGGCGATACCCTCAAGGAAGTAAGCGAGGATAGCTATGTTTCAATGAATATGTGGGGTTGCCCACCTGAGTTCTTTGACGTGCTTGAATCTGAGTTTGTCAAGTTCCTCAAAAAGTATGGTGAAAATCCTAAGTCAGAATTCCTGCTCCCTATCATCATCGACAAGCTCCTCAAAAATCAGATGGCAGACTGTGCTTTGCTCGAAAGCCATGACAAGTGGTTCGGTGTAACATACGCTGAGGACAAGGAGTCTGTTTGCAAGGCAATCGGTGAGCTTATCGAAAATGGTATGTATCCTGCTAAACTCTGGAACTAATTAAAAGGAGCAAAAAAAACAAGGAAATATTAAAATGAGAAAGAAAAGCATTAGAATTATTGCAACTGTGATCATCATAATGCTTACAATAAGTGGTTGTTCTAAGTCAGAAAACAGCTTGGAACATAAACTGGCAAAACAAGAACAAACTACTCAATTAAGATTAGATAATACCACAACGTTTCGCTGGGATTCTTTGTGTTTTATTGCACCATATATGAGTAAAGAAGAGATTGAAAAAGAACTTTCTATCAAATCAGAAATAATTGAAGATAATTATTATGATGAAAGTATAATTTATATCTTATTTATCTGTGATAATAAAATTGTCTATAAAATCACAGGAAATCCAGCAAATCTCGGATTTGATTTTGATATAGGTAAATATCAAAAAATCAAAAAGTTATCTCCAGATGAATGTGTTTTTTCTGTTATAAATCAAAATGATTTTGTAACATACAAATTAAAAGAATAAATTATTATTGTTAGGAGCAAAAACATGGTAGTTATTGAAATGGAAAACGGCAAAAAAATAAAGATTGAGCTTTATCCTGAACACGCACCAATCACTGTTGCGAACTTTGAAAAGCTCGTATCTGAAGGCTTTTATGACGGACTTATCTTTCACAGAGTCATCAGTGGCTTTATGATACAGGGAGGCTGTCCTGAGGGTACAGGAATGGGCGGACCCAAGGAGCGAATCAAGGGTGAGTTTCTTGCAAACGGCGTTGTGAACAACCTCAAGCATACAAGAGGTGTTATTTCAATGGCAAGATCATCAATGCCTGATTCAGCAGGTTCACAGTTTTTCATCATGCACAGGGACGCTCCTCATCTTGACGGTCAGTATGCTGCTTTCGGCAAGGTAATCGAGGGTATGGACGTTGTTGATGAAATCGCTGAAACAGAAGTGAATTTTATGGACAAGCCTGTTGTTGACCAGATAATGAAAAAGGTTACTATTGAATAATACAAAAATCAAGCATGCTGAAAACCATCAGCATGCTTTTTGTTTACCCCATCATCATTGAAATGCCGTCCATAACGTCACCGATCGCACGGATAGCTTTCCCTGTACGTGACTTCAATCTTTTCTTATCCTTACTGCTTGCACTCGAAATTGCGTATGCAACTGCACCTGCAGTAAGCCCTACTGATACTCCGGTTGCGATTGATCCTGCTTTCATGCTTTTCACCCCTTTTAACTGGTTTTGCAAAATACTTTGCACAATATTATTCTTCTCACCGCTTTTCACTCTATTCAAGGAGATTTTTACTATCAAATATCAAAATATTCAATTTGGGTGTTTACAGTTGTGCGAAAATGTGATATAATAATGGAGTATGTTGAGTTAATACTATTTTTTAAAGATAAGGAGTTTATGTTATTATGGGTATGACTATGACACAAAAAATACTTGCTGCTCATGCAGGTCTTGACGAGGTCAAAGCAGGTCAGCTTATTATGGCAAACCTCGATCTCGTGCTCGGTAACGATGTAACTTCACCTGTCGCTATCAACGAGTTCAACAAGGCCGGCTTCGACAGCATTTTTGACAGAGAAAAAATTACTATGGTCATGGACCACTTTACACCTAACAAGGATATCAAGGCTGCCGGTCAGTGTAAACAGTGCCGTGAATTCTGCGGTGCTTACGATATTACACACTATTATGACGTCGGTGACATGGGCATCGAACACGCTCTTCTCCCTGAAAAAGGACTCGTTGCTCCGGGTGACTGCGTTATCGGTGCAGACTCCCACACTTGTACATACGGTGCTTTGGGTGCTTTCTCAACAGGTATCGGCTCTACTGACATGTGTGCAGGTATGGCTAAGGGTAAGACATGGTTCAAGGTTCCAAGTGCTATCAAGTTCAACATCACCGGCAAGCTACCGAAATACTCTGCCGCTAAGGACGTTATTCTCCATATTATCGGCATGATCGGTGTTGACGGTGCTCTCTATAAATCAATGGAATTCTCAGGCGAAGGACTCAGGAATCTTTCTATGGAGGACAGGCTTTGTATGGCTAATATGGCTATCGAAGCAGGTGCTAAGAACGGTATTTTCGCCGTTGACGAGGTGACTCTCGACTACATCAAGGACAAGGTTACCAAGGAATATAAAATCTATGAGGCTGACGCTGATGCTGAGTATGAGGCTGTTTATGACATCTGCCTTGACGATATAAAGCCAACTGTCGCTTTCCCTCATCTTCCTGAAAACGCTAAGACCTTTGACGAGATTGAAGAAGTCAGAATAGATCAGGTCGTTATCGGCTCATGTACCAACGGTCGTATCGAGGACATCAGATGTGCTGCTGAGATACTCAAGGGCAAGAAGATTGCTGATCATGTAAGATGTATCGTTATCCCTGCAACACAGAAGGTTTATCTACAGGCTATGCAGGAAGGACTGCTCGAAATTTTCATCAACGCCGGCTGTGCAGTTTCTACTCCTACCTGCGGACCATGCCTCGGTGGACATATGGGTATTCTTGCTAAGGGCGAAAGAGCTGTTGCTACTACTAACAGAAACTTCGTCGGCAGAATGGGACACCCTGAATCAGAAGTCTACCTTGCATCACCTTATGTTGCTGCTGCATCTGCTGTCACAGGCAGAATTTCTCAGCCGTCAGAGGTAATGTAATATGGTAAAGCACGTTATTATCTGGAATCTGAAAGAGGATTTTTCCGATGGTGAGAAAACAGCACTCAAAACTCAGATTAAGGACGGTCTTGAAGGTCTTATGGGCAGAATTGACGGCCTTGTAGAAATAAAAGTGTATACTGATTTTCTCTGCTCATCGAATGGTGATATAATGCTTGATTCAACGTTCACTGATGAGGACGCACTCAAGGCATACCAGACAAATCCTGAGCATCTCAAGGTCGCTCAGATCGTGAGAGCTTCAGTTTGCTCAAGAAAATGTGTGGATTTTGAAATTTAAGTTGACAATGAAAGGATAGATTTTTTATGAAAGCTACCGGCAGAGTACACAAATACGGAGATAACGTTGATACCGACGTTATAATCCCTGCAAGATACCTCAATACTACAGACCACAAGGAGCTTGCCGCTCACTGTATGGAGGATATCGACATTGATTTTACTAAGAACGTTAAAGACGGTGACATCATGGTTGCCGAGAGCAATTTCGGTTGCGGTTCGTCCCGTGAACACGCTCCTATCGCTATCAAGGCAAGCGGTATCTCATGCGTAATTGCAAAGACTTTCGCAAGAATTTTCTACAGAAATGCAATCAATATCGGACTTCCTATTATCGAATGTCCTGAGGCTGCTGAGAAAATCAGTGCAGGTGACGAGGTTGAAATCGACTTCGATACAGGTGTTATCACCAACAAGACAAAGAATGAAACTTATCAGGGTACAGCATTCCCTGAGTTCCTTATCAATATTATCAACAGCAACGGCTTGCTCAATTCATTGAAGGACTGATAAATACACAAATGCCCACAGATTGAATCTGTGGGCATTTTTTTACCTTGACAGCCAAATTTATTTAAACAGGTTTTTTATCTCTGCGGTCACAGCGTAATCATTGTTTGAACCAATAATATACTTCGCTGACTGCTTACAACGCTCATGAGCATTCTCCATTGCATAGCTTTCCTCAACGCTTTCAAGCATTTCAATATCGTTGAGGAAATCTCCGAACGCTACCGACTCTTCCCTGCCGATCCCCAGTTTTCGCTGTATCTGCCTGAGTCCCTCACCCTTGTTGATACCGGCGTTCATAAGGTCTGTCCAGTATTTTCCCGAAAGCGTTACGGACAATCTGTCACCGAAAAGTCCACGCAGAATAACGTTGCCGTGATTCTCAATACCACCCTCCTCAAAGACTGCTATCTTGAAGATGTCATCGTCAAAAGAAGTGAGGTCATCAAGGTATATCGCATCACTGTAATATATTCGCACCTCGGTGTTATACACATCACTTTTACTGCTGTAGTATGTGCCTTTTACGCCACAAAGCAATGCAATAAGACCGCTCTGCTGACAGCATTTCACTACATCAACAACAGTTTCTTTCGGTATGATTGATATGCTTATCAGCTCACCGTCATAGACTATATACGCACCGTTGTCGCAGATGAAAGACAGCCTGTCCGCATACTCTCCGAACTGCCTTTCAAGTGCCGTATAGCTCCTGCCACTTGCAATAACAAACGAGGCTCCCTTGCTCTCTACCAGCTCAAGCGTCTGCTCAAAATCAGGTGGAAGCTGTTTTTTATCATCAAGCAGTGTCCCGTCAATATCGGACGCTATAAGCTTTATCATTCGGTGCCTCCTGAAACGGCATCTTTGAACACGTTGTAAATATCGATATGATTCTTCTGAGTGCGGAGAGGACGCATATTTTCATCTGTAAGACAATGCTCTGTTGTGCATATCGCCGATACCTTGCCTCCTGCCGTCACATTTATTACCGTGTACTCCACAACGAGTCTGCAACCGTTGAAGTATGTCACCTTTGGATGCACCTCGAAAATCTCGTCAAAACGCACAGGGTACTTGTAACTGCAATCAACCGAAAGCACCGGTATCATTACCCCTTCGGACTCCATTCTTTCAAACGGATACCCTGCCTGAAAAAGCATATCAACTCTCGTTTCTTCAAGCCAGCGGATATAGTTTGAATGATGCACAATTCCCATTTTATCTGTTTCATAATAATAAGCCTTGCGTGAATACGGCTTTATCTCATTCGCTTTCATTTTCATTCTCCTTTTCCATATCTTTTACTATTATAAACCCTTTTTGCAAAAATAGCAAGAGTGGCTTTAAAAATATTTGCCATTTGTGATTTTTTGTGATATAATAATTCTGTGTATTATTTTTGTTTGAAAGGAAGGGTAATTATGGATATATCCAAGGGAGATGTTCTCGTTATGAAGAAAAAGCATCCGTGTGGCGACAACAAAATGCTTGTCTTGCGTTCGGGAATGGACTTTAAGCTGAGATGCAACGGATGTGGACGTGAATTCATGATACCCCGCAGTAAAGCCGAAAAAAATGTGAAAACTGTTATAAAAGAGGCTGAATCATAGCTGTGCTTTTCTTAACTTTCATCTTAAAATCATATTAATTAAGGAGATAAGACTATGTTTGAAAAGCTTAAAATATTAGAAGATAAATTCAATGAAATAAATGAAAGACTCATGCAGCCTGATGTGGTTAATGACCATGCTCAGTATACTGCACTCATGAAGGAGTATAGCAACCTTCAGCCTATTGCCGAAAAGTTCAAGGAGTATAAACAGGCTAAGGATTCTTATGACGAGGCTCTTGAACTGCTCGATGCAGGCGGACTCGATAAGGACTTCAAGGAAATGGTACAGGAACAGCTCGATGAAAGCAAAAAGGCTGTTGATTCGCTCAGCGAGGAGCTTAAACTCCTGCTCTTGCCTAAGGACCCTAACGACGAAAAGAGCGTTATCGTTGAAATCCGTGGTGGTGCAGGTGGTGACGAGGCTGCCCTCTTTGCCAACTCGCTCTACAGAATGTATACTCTCTATGCCACTTCAAAGGGCTGGAATATCGAGGTCATGAACGCTAACGAAACTGAGCTGGGTGGATACAAGGAAATCTCGTTTTCGATTGAGGGTAACGGTGCTTATTCCCGTTTCAAGTACGAAAGCGGAGTGCACAGAGTACAGCGTGTTCCCGAAACGGAATCGCAGGGACGTGTGCATACATCAACCGTTACCGTTGCCGTACTGCCTGAGGCTGACGAGGTAGAGCTTGATCTCAATGAGGAAAAAGACCTCAGAATCGACGTTTTCCGTTCATCAGGTGCAGGCGGACAGCATATCAATAAAACATCATCCGCTATCCGAATAACACATATCCCGACAGGTATGGTCGTTGAGTGTCAGGACGAGCGTTCTCAGCATAAGAACAAAGACAAGGCTCTGAGAGTTCTCCGTTCAAGACTGCTCGATCAGAAACAGGCTGAGCATGACAGCAAAATTGCGTCAGAGCGTCGTTCACAGGTCGGTACAGGTGACCGTTCAGAGCGAATCCGTACTTACAACTACCCTGAGGGACGAATTTCTGACCACAGAATAGGTCTGACGATATACCGTCTTGAATATATCCTCAACGGAAATCTCGACGAGGTTATTGACGCACTTGCAACGGCTGACCAGGCTGCAAAGCTTGCTCAGCAGGAGGAAGCTTAAAATGAAATATACTACCCGGATTTTAGATGACAGCAAAGAGTCGGTAGCTTTTGCGGCTGGGCTTCTCAATCAGGGTGAGGTTGTCGCAATACCGACAGAAACTGTCTATGGACTTGCGGCAAACGCTCTTGACGCTGATGCAGTTGCAAAAATTTTCATCGCAAAGGGACGTCCTTCTGACAATCCACTTATCGTTCACATTGCCTCAATGGATATGCTTGACGGCCTTGTAAGAGAGATACCTCCGCTTGCTTTGAAATGTGCTGACGCTTTCTGGCCGGGGCCTCTGACAATGATAATGCCAAAGGCTGATGTTATCCCTGCCGTTACGAGCGGTGGACTGGATACGGTGGGAGTGCGTATGCCGTCACACATGACCGCAAGAACTATCATCGAAAAGTGCGGACTGCCCCTTGCAGCACCGTCTGCAAATATTTCGGGAAGTCCATCGCCGACTACTGCGAAGCATGTTCTCGACGATATGGACGGACGTATCCCTTGCATTATTGACGGCGGATTTTCTGCTGTCGGAATTGAGTCTACCGTTATCGCTTTTGAGAACGACGGTATACGGCTTCTGCGTCCGGGATTCATCTCGGTCGAGGACTTGAAAACCGTGACCGATAATGTACTGATTGATGAGGGCGTACTGAATATGCTTGACAATGACGCTGTTGTTGCGTCACCGGGAATGAAATACAAGCACTATTCCCCTGATGCCGAGGTTATTCTGATCGACAGTGATACTGACGCTTTCAGGGATTACGTTTCACACCACGCTGACAGTGATACCTGGTTCATGACATTCAGCGACGGCGATCTTGAGGGACTCGATGTGAATTTCATCTCATACGGCACTACCGATTCCGAACAGGCACATCTGCTTTTTGATGTACTGAGAAGGATTGATAACATGGGTGCAAAGACCGTGTTTGCAAGGTGTCCGAAAAAAACAGGAGTCGCACTTGCAGTCTATAACCGCATACTCAGGTCGGCAGGATTCAGGGTGATAAAGCTATGAAAAACCATATAATCGCAGGACTTACAGGACAAAGTGGTGCAGGAAAAACAATGGTCAGCAACTTCTTTTCCGAAAACGGGTTTGCAGTCATAAACTGTGACGAGGTCGCAAGAAACGTAACAAAACCACATAGCGACTGTAACAAGGAACTGGCAGAGCTTTTCCCTTGCTGTTTTGACGATGACCTCAATCTTGACAGGCAATCGCTTGCAAGGATAGTTTTCAACGATAAGGAGAGTCTGGAAAAGCTCAACGCTACCATATTCCCATATATCACAAGGGACATCGAAGACGAGATAAAAGCATTGGCAGACAGTGGCGAAAAGTATATCCTGCTTGATGCACCGACGCTTTTTGAAGCCGGTGCGAACAAGCTCTGTGACGTTATCATAAGCTGTGTTGCCGACAGAAATATCAGAGCTTTGCGTATTGCAAAAAGAGATAACATTCCTGCCAAGCTTATCGAAAGCAGGTTCAATGCACAAAAATCACAGGCTTTTTTTGAGCAGAATTCTGACTATATTATCGAAAATAACAGCGAACCTGATGATGCCCGTAGCCGATGCAAAGATATAATTGAAGATATAAAGAGGAAATTTAATGGCTAAAACTAAAAGAAAAAGCAAAAAGCGTATAAAAAAAGCACCGTTTGTCATACTTTTCTTATTGCTTGCAATAGTAATCGTGATATACAAGCAGGACTTCTTCCTGGGAAAGGTATCGGAGATAAGTCCGAATATGTTTACTTATCCGACAAAGTATGAGGAATATGTATTGAAATATTCCGAAGAATATGACTTTGATCCGAGATTTGTTTTTGCAATTATCCATACCGAGAGTCACTTTGATCCGAACGCTACATCAGAAGTCGGTGCAAGAGGACTTATGCAGCTTATGGAGGACGCTTATAACTGGGTGAAGTTCCGTCTTGACGATACAAGAGAGCATACTTATGACGATATGTATGATCCTGAACTGAATATCCAGTATGGTACATATATGCTGAAATATCTGTATGACAAGTATGATTCATACGAGCTTACAGCTGCCGCTTATCACAGTGGAATGGGTGCTGTTGACGGCTGGATCAGTGATGGAACAGTCAGTCCCGAAAACTTTGAGCTTGATGACATTCCGTCTGACGTTACGGCAAATTACATATACAAAGTAACAAAGGCTTATAATAAATACAAGGAAAAAATCGAAGGAGGAGATCTTTAATGGAGAAAAAAGAAAAATCACAGGCTCAGAAGCTGAGCGACAAGCTTATTTCAAATCACAGGAACGGTGGGCTTATCCTAAGTGACGAAAAGCTTAAAAAGGCTGACAAGTTCTGTGAGGGCTATAAAGAATTTCTCGATAAGGCTAAAACTGAACGTGAGGCCGTTATCGAAACTGTTGCAATGGCTCAGAAGCATGGCTTTGAAGAGTATGTTCAGGGCAAGAAGTATGAACAGGGAGATAAGTTCTATTTCGTCAACAGAGGTAAAGCAGTTATACTCACTGTTATGGGCAAGAAGCCTCTTTCGGAGGGTATAAGACTTGCTGCTGCTCATATTGATTCACCAAGACTCGACCTGAAGCAGAACCCTCTCTATGAGGATCAGGAAATCGCTCTTTTCAAGACGCATTATTACGGTGGAATAAAGAAATATCAGTGGACAGCTATTCCGCTTTCTCTGCACGGAGTTATCATCAGAGCTGACGGAGAAAAGATTACAGTCAACATCGGTGAGGACAAGAATGACCCTGTTTTCTGTGTAACAGATCTTCTTCCGCACCTTGCAACTGCCCAGATGAAACGTACTCCTGCTGAGCTTATCAAGGGTGAAGAGCTGAATATTCTTGTCGGTTCACGTCCGTTCAAGGATGATGACATCTCAAATAAAGTAAAGCTTAACATTATGGCTATCCTCAACGAAAAGTATGGTATTGTGGAGGACGACTTTATCTCTGCTGAGCTTGAAGCCGTACCTCAGTTCAAAGCAAGCGACGTCGGTTTTGACAGAAGCATGGTCGGTGCTTACGGTCAGGACGACAGAGTATGTGCGTATACTGCCCTTGAAGCGATACTCAAATGCAAGGCTCCGAAGCATACCTGTATGACAGTGCTTACCGACAAGGAGGAAACAGGCAGTGACGGTAATACCGGTCTTAACAGCTCATATCTGCCGTATTTCATCACAAATCTTGCCAAGACTTATGGTCTTGAAGGATACAACGTCATCTCTGCAACAGAGTGTCTGTCGGCTGACGTAAACGCTGCAGTTGACCCGACCTTCCCTGACGTTACTGAGCCGAGAAACTCATCACGCATCAACTATGGTGTTGTTGCAACAAAGTTCACAGGTTCAAGAGGCAAATCGGGTACATCGGACGCTTCTGCTGAATTCGTCGGCAGAGTTCGCAGACTGTTCGATAAGAACGGCATCATCTGGCAGACAGGTGAACTTGGTAAAGTCGATATGGGCGGCGGAGGAACTGTCGCACAGTATATCGCTAACCTTGACATGGACGTTATCGACGTTGGTGTACCTGTGCTTTCAATGCACGCACCCTTTGAAGTTACATCAAAAATTGACGTTTACATGGCATATAAGGCATTTTCGGTATTCTTTGCAGACTGATGCAATCCACAATCAGATAAACATTTTATGGGAGAGCTTTGCTCTCCTTTTTTTGTTGGCGTCATTGAGCGTCTGACAATTATTCATTGTGAATTGTTCAGGGTGATTGCTTCGACAAATTTATTGCTTTGGGTGATATACAATAAAGTCAAGCCGGAAAAGGAGGACAGCAGATGAAGATATACCTCGATGTACTGATAATCACAAACTGCGTTATGACACTGATATTTCTCTCCTGCATATCAAGGCTGACACACTCTGCAACAAGCCGTGTACGGTTGGTGCTGAGCAGTTGTATCGGAGGAATAGCCTCACTTATCGTTGCAGTGAACACAAACGGATTCTTCCGGTCGGTTTGTGTAACGCTGGTAAAATTCCTGCTTATCGGACTCATCGTTTTCACTGCCTTTGACCTGAGAACTCCTGCACGACTGCTCAAGTACATATTCCTCTATTTTTTCTGTGAGCTTGTCTTTGCAGGGGTATCGCTTCTTATCTGGGAGATGACTGACAGCAGGATAATCTATGTCAGAAACTACACTGTCTATTTTGACATATCGCTCATATATCTCGTTGTGGCAACGATACTGATATATGTGATACTCTCGGTGTACGAGTGGCTTACGACATACAGATTTTCCGCACACGAGCGTTACAAGGCTGTGTATACGATAGGAAACTATGCCGTTGAACTCCCTGCCGTTGCCGATACGGGAAACAATCTTCATGACGCTTTTACGGGATTGCCGATAGTCATCTTTTTCTCAGCCGAACTGTTTGAGCATTTCAATCTTGACTGCACTGAAAAATACACCCTTGGAAGCTTTCGCATTGCACCCTATTCAACAATCGGCGGCAACGGTATTTTGCCTGTAACATCAAAGGGAAACGTGACTATCTCGGACAGCAGGGGCAATTCAAAACAGGTGAAATGCTGTGTCGGCATACTCCACAGTGGCAAAGACAAGTCACGAGCAATCTTCAACCCGTGTCTTTTGCAATAATAATCACAGAAAGGACCATTTGTAATGAATTTTTTTGACAGACTCAGACTAAGATTAAGTATTTTTCTCACAAAGAGAAAGCTCAGACGTACCGACTGTGTTGACTACATAAACGGTGCCGACTCACTTCCTCCGCCACTCTCAAAGGAGGACGAACAGAAGGCTTTTATGCTTATAAAAACTGATGAAAAGAAAGCAAGAGAGTTGCTTATTGTGCACAATCTGCGACTGGTAGTGTATATTGCAAAAAAGTTTGAGTCAACAGGCGTCGGCATTGAGGACCTTATCTCTATTGGTTCGATAGGGCTTATCAAGGCAGTCAAAACGTTCTGTCCTGAAAAGAACATCAAACTTGCGACTTACGCTTCGAGGTGTATTGAAAACGAGATACTCATGTTTCTCAGAAAGACAACTCAGTACCGTAACGAAATCTCGATTGATGAGCCTCTGAACATCGACTGGGACGGCAATGAACTGCTTCTGTCGGATATTCTCGGTACCGATGATGACACGGTGAATCGTGGTATCGAAAGTGAAACCGAAAGAATACTGCTAAGACAAGAGATACAAAAGCTCGAACCCCGTGAAAAGCAGATAATGGAAATGCGTTTCGGTCTGCAAAACGGCAAGGAAATGACTCAGAAACAGGTTTCAGACGTTGTCGGCATATCACAGTCATACATATCACGCCTTGAAAAACGAATAATTAAACGTATCAGAAAAAACCTCGAAAAAATCTGCTGACACATCGCAATCTCATAAATATACTCCCCTCTTGCATAGTCACGACCAAATATTTCATGTGAAATTACTGCATACCTTCCAATGCCTTTGGTAATAATTAAGTTATCAAGGTTTTGGGAGATAAATATGCAATATAATAAAGTTGAAATAAGCGGTGTTAATACCGATGAGCTTACAGTTTTAAAGGAATCAGAAAAAATCGAACTTTTGCTTCTCGCCAAACAGGGTGACAAAAAAGCAAGAGAAAAGCTTATTAATGGCAATTTACGACTTGTATTAAGTGTGCTCCAGCGTTTTGTGAGCCGTGGTGAATCGGCTGACGACCTGTTTCAAGTCGGAGTTGTAGGACTTATGAAGGCTATCGACAATTTTGATATCAGCTTTCAGGTAAAGTTCAGCACCTACTGCGTACCGATGATACTCGGTGAGCTAAGACGCTATATGCGTGATTATCAGCCTCTCAGAGTCAGTCGTTCTCTGCGTGACATGGCTTACAAGGCTATGCAGGCAAAGGAAAAGCTTACTAATTCGCTCTGTAAAGAGCCTACTATCGAGGAGATTGCAAATGAAATCGGTGCAAAACGTTCTGAGGTAGTCACTGCTCTTGAATCGGTCAGCGAACCTATCTCACTTTACGAACCTGTTTTTTCGGACGCCGGCGATACTCTTTTCGTACTCGATCAGGTCAGCGACAGCTCCGATGCTTCCGAATGGCTTGAGGAGCTTTCAATCAAGGACGCTATCAACTCGCTCCTTCCAAGAGAAAAAAATATTCTCTATCTGCGTTTTTTTCAGGGTAAGACTCAGGTTGAAGTTGCTGAAAGTATCGGTATCTCTCAGGCTCAGGTTTCAAGACTCGAAAAGGGTGCTTTGAGCAAAATCAAAAATCAGATATAGTCCGCCTTATGATCAAGGCTTTACGGATTTATAGTTCAACATCCATTCCTCTAATTCCTCAATGTCGTAGGATGGCTGTTGGACGTTTTTGTTTCTGTTCGCTCTTTTGAAAGAGTATTCTTTTTCTTTCTTATCTTTATAGACTTTCTTATACTTTCTTTCATTGTTGTTAGTCGATTGTTGACCGTTTGTCAATGGCTTGTTATTCGTTTGCAGTTGTGCTTGTTGCTCTCCCTGATAGAGATTATAGTTTTTTACGGTGTATAGCGTATATCTTGAGGTTGACCTCACTGTTATTTCGTTTGTTGAAACCAGATGCTTTGTTGCTGTGCGTATACTCTGGACCGACATTCCCAGCTCCGACGACAGCGTTGAAAGACTTGCTGCTCTCTGTCCCCGTTTTACTACTATTCCCTCAAAAGCTCTGTCCTCATAGTTGGCTGTCAGTATCAGGTGAAAAAACAAGTTCTTTGTTGCTGTGTTTTTATACCACTCCCACTTGCAAACCGATCTATGCAGTTTAACAAAACCCTTTTCAAGCATTAATTTACATCGCTCCTTCTTTGTTTTACGATATAGAACATTAGTTCTTATATTGATAGTCTAACATACTTTTTCAATTCTGTCAACAAAAAAAAGGAGAGCTAAGTGAAATGATATAATGATGGTAGACACAAAAAAGTGTCTGCCATCATTTTTTGTGTTAAAATGAGAAAGAGGAGATGAAAAGATATGGGTGGACTATAGTCAATAAAGTGGACAGGAAAAACAGGAAAATTAAATAAAAAAA
>JAUNJM010000033.1 GCA_030533265.1 Ruminococcus sp.
AGCAAGCTTTTTAGCAAGCTTATATACATCACCACAGCCAAGAGTTATAACAAGATCTCCCTCTTCAGCATTGGCGATAATATAGTCTATAATCTCATCAAAATTCTTTTCTTTCTGCTCAGCAGTCTGCATATCAACCAATTCGTGAGGCGTATCAAACCATACAGCTCCGTCAATTTTCTGTGCAAGCTGTTCGGAATATATTCCATGAACATTTTTCTCACGGCTTCCCATAATATCGGTTATAACGGGAATATCTGCAATGGACAATGCCGTTACAAAGTCGTCCATCAGTATCTCAGTACGGGAATATGTGAACGGCTGGAAAACTGCCCACACACGTTTGAAATCTAGTCCTTTTGCCGCTGTGAGCGTACAGCTAAGCTCCTGAGGATGATGAGCATAGTCATCAACAATAGTGATACCCTTCACGCAGTCTATCTTCTGGAATCTTCTTATTGCACCTCTGAAAGTCTGCAATCCAAGCTCGATACCATCCATTGAAACACCTGAATATCTCGCAGCAGCTATTGCAGCAAGAGCATTCAGCACATTATGGTCACCCGGAACATGAATCGCAAGCTCACACTGCTTTTCGCCCTTATAATACAAGTCGAAGTTTGTCTGCAAGCCTTTTTTACCGGTAATTTCAGCAGAATAATCATTCTTTCTGTCAAAACCAAAAGTAATAATCTCCTTGTTAAGTCCTTCAACAGCTTTCAGCGTATTCTCGTCATCACCGTTGATGATAAGTGCTTTAGTTGCCTTTGATGCAAACTTATGGAACGACTTTATAATATTTTCAAGGCTACCGAAATAATCAAGATGATCCTCGTCAACATTGAGAATAACAGCTACATCAGGATAGAGTTTGAGAAATGTATCTACAAACTCGCAAGCTTCACAAACCATTGTTTCACTCTTGCCTGAACGTCCCGACCCACCAATACTCGGCAGTTTCCCACCTATAACACATGAAAGGTCAACGCCCTCCTCAACAAAAATCTGTGTAAGCATTGACGAAGTGGTAGTCTTTCCGTGAGTCCCCGAAATGCATATAGCATTCTGATACCAGCTTGTCACCAGTCCCAGCATCTCCGAACGTTCAACCGTAATGGCATCGCTTGCTTTAGCGGCAACAAGCTCAGGATTATCAGCCATTATCGCCGCTGAGTATACAATAAGCTCTGCACCTTCTATATTTTCAGCTCTCTGCCCCATAAAAACAGTGATACCCATTTTTCTTACAGCATTAAGCGTTTCAGTTTCGTTATTGTCAGAACCCGAAATCACATAACCCTTTGTATGAAGTATCTGCACCAATGGATACATTCCCGAACCACCGATACCTATAAAATGAACACGACTAATGTTTTTCAACATTTCATTAGTAATCATTGTTATGCTCCTCTATGTCAAAAATTACGATTCAACTCATAGTTATACATATATATTATAGTACATTCTGCAAAAAAAATAAACCCCTTTTTGAATATTTTTTTTAAAAAAGGCAAAAATTAAAATATAAGTATCCAAACAACAGCAGAAAGGACTAAAAAACATGACTATTACAGAAATCAGAGTAAGAAAGCTTATCCCCGAAGGCAAACTCAAAGGCATTGTCAGCATAACGATTGACGATGTACTTGCCATCCACGATATAAAAATCGTACAGGGTGAGGAAAGGCTGTTTGCAGCAATGCCGAGCAGACGTGATGACAGCGGTATGTTCCGTGACATAGTTCACCCTATAAACGCAGATATACGCAAAAACATGGAGGATATGATACTCTCGGCATATAAAATGGAAGTTGACCGCCAAAGCGTGGAATCATAAAAAAGGACAGTTCGTTAATTTGCGAACTGTCCTTTTAGTTTTATTTATTCAACAAAAAATAGGTTTTCAAAATAGCTGTCTGAGTTTTTGAATCAGGGATCTCGTTATTCATGACCATATCAAAAGCCTGTGAGAATGGCATTTTTACAACGTCAACAAACTCTCCTTCATCAAGGCGCTGCTCACCAAAGCTCAGACCTCTTGCAAGGTACATATGAATTATCTCCGTATCATACGCCACTGTAGGATAGATACAACCAAGATATTCAACACTTTCAGCCGTTGCACCAATCTCCTCTTTAAGCTCACGCACTCCACATTCACGGTGGTTTTCACCCTTTTCAAGCTTTCCCGCAGGAACTTCAAGAAGTACTTCCTTGAACGGATAGCGAAATTGCTTGACCATATAAACATTGCCTTCCTCGTCAACAGGTACAACACACACTCCACCATTGTGGTGAATAAGTTCTCTCATAGCCTGCTGACCATTTTCCAGCTCCGCCTTTTCAAGAGTAACGTCAAAGACCTTGCCCTTAAAAATCTCTTCGACCTCTAAAGTTTTTTCTTTTAAAACCATGAAATCTTACCCCTCACTATTTTTTCTTGCGTACAGCTGCATTTTTAAGTGCTCTTGCCTCTTCCTCTGTCTTTTTCTTTTTGTTGTAATAGTAAGTTCCGCCAACATAAGCGATAAATATCACAACTCCTGAAGCTGTGATGATCTTTCCAGCTGTAAGACCAACTGTTTTATAGTTGAATCTGATGACATTTTCACCCTTTTCACAAAGAACTGCCATAAATCCGTATGAAACTCTTTCGACATCAACTTCTTCTCCGTTTACAGTAGCTGTCCAACCGTCGTCATACGGAACACTAAAGAATACCAGTTTATCCTTTGCGAGATTTATCTTAGCGTCAAATCCGTCAGTATCCTCCTTGAAGTAATAACAAGAGTCATTACGTCTGTCAGCACAGGCATCCTTATACGACTGCTGATCTCTCACATAAGCTTCATGATCATATCTTGTGATAACATCTGAATACTTGAGTATCTGATAGTTGTCCAGAACCATTGCCTCAAGAAGCATATTTGCCTTGTCAACGTCCCCGACACTCTTCATCGCACCATCTGTTGTATACATATCATAAGCGAATCCCATTGGAATCCAGTGCTCATTTTCATAGATGTTAAAATTATTCTGAGTATCTACATACTTGAAGTCAACAAGATTTGTCATTGTATCTGAATGTCCGGTAGCAGAGTCTTCAACCTTGTCAAAATAATATCTTACAGAAAGCAGTCCTCTGAGTGGATACATTGTCGTTTCCATTCTTGAAGCAACATCTCGTGTCTGATTTATGGAATGATAGAAATCAAGAATTGATGTAGGTACTACACTATGGAAAGTTCTCATCGAAGAAAGTCCCCAGAACATACACCAGTTGTCCACATCAGGAGATGTATCTATTCTATAGAAGTTGTTGTCACCTTCATAGTGTGCATTAAGCTTATCCATATCCAGATTTTCTTTACCATAGATACCATAATTTATATAATTGAAGTGATTGTATTCACCCTGTGCAGAACCATAGCAAACGGCTGTTATCATTGTTGCAATACACGCAAATGATGTTGTTATTGCAACAACTTTATAAAACTGTTTATACTCAATAACAATGTATATAACTACTGACAGAATGGCTGTCAGAATTACTGTAACTGCAGCCTGAATGAGATAAAGATCCCAATGTTCAGGGACTTTTCCGACAACGAGTTCTTCTCCCTCTCGTGTCGGAAGAAGTCCTGCAATCAGGAAAAATCCTGCAACAATAGCCGTTGGAATAAAGCCCTTTTTAAGCTCTCCCTTATAATCACCAATCATCTTAGCCGTCATAAGACACATAATAAGTATCGGCATATAGAACCATCTTGCATAGTAACTGCTGTTGAATAGAACAAAAGATGAATTAAGTATCGGTATGCAAGCCATTATTCCACATACGATAATAAGCTTTGATGCCCAGTTTTTCTTGAGAGTTCTCATGAATGCGATAACTCCGCACATAGAGAACATCGGCAGATAACCTGCTATTGATGCCCAGTTTGCTTTATCGGTATGCAGAATGTTGATTCTCGCAGGCATGTCAGACATCATAAAGAATGCCTGGATTATCCTTGGAATTCTTACGTTTTCGTTATAGAAAAGCATGTCAAGACCATAAAGACGCTCCGCAAGACGTGGGTTCAGCAGAACATCAATACAAGCCGGCAGGAATATTATTGCCGAAAGCATTACACCCAGAATCGACTCAAATGCAATCAGACCGAATGTCTTGATGTCAATCTTGAATTCCTTATCTGTGCATCTGATAAAGAAATAGATAACAAGGAACACAACTTCGCAGGCAAAGAAGAAATAGCTTATTGCAGCACAGATTCCTACTGCAAGTGCAAATGCACCTTTTTTCTTATCCTGCACAAGCATTTCAAAACCTAATAATAACAGCGGGAAAAACGCCGTTACGTCATGGAAGTGGTTGAAAAATACATTGTATGCCTGGAATCCTGAGAATGCATAGAGCATTGCTCCTGCAAAGCAGGCATTTTTGTTTTCAACGAATCTTCTTATATATGCGTATGAAGTGATTGCTGCAACTGCTGTTTTGAGTGACAACAGCCACGGCAGAATAAACGGTACGGTTTTCAGTGGTAAAAGTGTACTCAGCCAGAAGAACGGACTTCCAAGCAGATAGAAGGAATATGAACCGATAAAGTTTGCTCCGAGATCTGTACCCCAGTCCCAGCCCATATTGCCGTTTCGTACCATTTCGTTTGCATGTTCATAGAACATAACCTGTTGTGAATTGAAATCTCCGTAATAAAGAAAGATTCCATCGTTGGTGATCATTGTAGGGATAAACGCCAGAAGCATTCCCACATAAGCAACAATGAAAAGCAAAAGATATTTTTCTTTTTCTTTTGTTTCAGTGCTGCGTTTCAGAAAACCTGGTTTTTGAGCCATAAAACAACCTCGCTTAATTTATTTCTGACATTAACAGCCAAATTCTTGTCGTGATAATACACTTTGGATTATATCATATTCTCACATTTTTTTCAATAGTTTTCACGCATTATTTGTGCATTTGTTCACAGCAGATTGTAAAGTGTTAAAATTTCGTTCTAAAGGTATTCCATTTTTAAAATAAATGTGGTATAATGAAGTAGTATGTATTTTTGCATACATAATTGTTTTAAAGAAAAGAGATGGCAGTATGAATAATCTATACAGCTTGGGTATTGACGTTGGTTCAACCACCGTCAAAACAGTTATTCTTGACGGAGATAATATTATTTACAATAAATATGAAAGACATTTTTCAAAGGTTCGTGAAACTGTTGCTGAACAGCTTAAAATTATCCGTGATTTGTATAAGGGTGACAAATTCAGAATTGCTATAACAGGTTCAGCCGGTCTTGGAATTGCCGAATCCTGTGGCATCACTTTCGTACAGGAGGTTTTTTCTGCGTTCATTGCAGTAAACAAGCAGTATCCTGATGCTGACGCTGTAGTAGAGCTTGGTGGCGAGGACGCTAAGATAATCTTCCTTACAGGTGGCGTTGAACAACGTATGAACGGCTCTTGTGCTGGTGGTACCGGTGCATTTATCGACCAGATGGCCGGTCTCCTTGGAGTTACCCCTGATGAACTTAACGAGTTGTCATTACATAGTGAAAAGCTATATCCTATCGCTTCAAGATGTGGCGTTTTCGCAAAATCCGACATTCAGCCACTTCTCAATCAGGGTGCAAAAAAAGAGGACATTGCCGCATCTATCTTTCAGGCAGTTGTTGACCAGACTATTTCAGGTCTTGCTCAGGGAAGAAAAATTGAGGGCAAGGTACTGTTTCTCGGAGGTCCTCTCTCATTCCTGAGCGGACTGAGAAAAGCTTTTGTGAACACTCTTGACCTTGACGACAGGCACGCAATTTTTCCGGAACTTGCACCGTGCTTTATGGCTTACGGTTCTGCTCTGCGTGCTGAACAGATGAGCGAGGAAATGACTATTGATGAGGCTCTTGATAAGATAGTTAACGCTAAATCGCAGGACACTATCGCTGTGGGCAAGCCTTTGTTTGAATCGCAGGAAGAATATCGAAGCTTTGTTGAGCGTCACAAAAAGTCCGATTTGAAATATGAGGACATCAAAACCTATAAAGGTGATGCTTATCTCGGTATTGACGCAGGCTCAACAACTACAAAGCTGGTGCTTATAACCCCTGAGGGCAAACTGCTCTACCAGCACTATTGCTCAAACAAGGGACAACCTCTTGATATTATTGCCTCAAAATTAGAGGAAATATACTCACTTGCAAATCCCGATCTGCACATAAAAGCTTCAGCCGTTACAGGCTATGGTGAGGATCTTATCAAATCGAGTCTTGGAGTAGATTACGGTATCGTTGAAACAGTTGCTCATTACAAGGCAGCCGCTTATTTCTGTCCAGATGTTGACTTTATCATCGACATCGGTGGCCAGGACATTAAGTGCTTTAAAATAAAAAATAACGCTATCGACAGCATTATGCTTAACGAAGCGTGTTCATCAGGATGTGGTTCATTCATTCAGACTTTCGCTCAGGCTATGGGATACGAAATCGCTGATTTTGCAAGACTCGGACTTTTTGCAAAAGCTCCTGTTGAACTCGGTTCAAGATGTACCGTTTTCATGAACTCGTCAGTAAAACAGGCTCAGAAGGACGGTGCCTGCGTTGAGGATATCTCAGCAGGACTTTCATCATCTATCATTAAAAATGCTATCTATAAGGTAATAAGAGCAAAGTCCGTTGATGAGCTCGGTAAAAATATCGTTGTTCAGGGTGGTACATTCCTCAATGACGCTGTTTTGCGTTCATTTGAAATGGAGCTTGGCAGAAATGTTATAAGACCTGCTATTTCAGGTCTTATGGGAGCTTTCGGCTGTGCTTTGTTTGCTATAGAAAAGTCAATAAAAAGCGACAACGTATCCTCACTTCTCACAAAAGCTCAGCTTATGGAGTTTGCTTACAACTCAACTGCAATCCAGTGTCAGGGATGTGGAGCACACTGTAATCTGACTATTATCAAATTCAATGACGGAAGACGTTTTATTGCAGGAAACAGATGTGAAAAGGGTGCAGGTATAAAAATTTCCAACCCTATGGAAAACATGATCGAATATAAATACAGAACTATCTGTGAGCTTGAATCAAGAAAACCGAATACACAACCGATTGCAAAGGTCGGTCTGCCATTGGCTCTCAACTTCTATGATCTTATGCCATTTTTCTATACAATGCTCACAGAACTCGGCTTTGAAGTCGTGTTCTCTGAAGAATCTACAAGAGATACCTACTATAAAGGTCAGCAGACTATTCCATCCGATACAGTATGCTATCCTGCAAAAATAACTCATGGACACATTGAAAGTCTGCTTGAAAAAGATGTTGACTTTATTTTCTATCCATGTATGAGCTACGGTGTTGATGAAGGTCACTCGGATAACCATTATAACTGTCCTGTCGTGGCATATTATCCGGAGCTTCTGAAGGCAAATATGCCGGCACTTAATGATGACAACTTTATTACACCTTATCTTGACCTGAATACAAAATCACACGTTGCAAAGGCTGTTTCAAGATCTTTGAAAAAGTACTCTGTCACTGCAAAACAGGTCGCACAGGTGCTTAACAAGGCTTATTCAGAACAGGTGCGTTATAAACGTCGCATAGAGAGCAAGGCTCAGGAGATAATAAAAGCTGCAAGAGAGCAGGGTAAAAAGATTATCGTTCTCGCAGGCAGACCTTATCATATTGACCCTGAAATAAATCATGGTATACACAAGCTTATCGCATCCCTCGGCTTTGCGGTTATAACAGAGGACAGCGTATCCGGGCTTGTTGATACTCCTCCTCTGGACGTGCTTAACCAGTGGACGTTCCATTCTCGTCTTTACCGTGCAGCAGAATATGTCTGCCAAAATGATGATATGCAGCTTGTTCAGCTTGTATCATTCGGCTGTGGAATCGATGCTGTTACTACTGACGAAATAAGAGCAATTCTCGAAGAAAAAGGCAAGCTTTATACACAACTGAAAATTGACGAGATAACCAATCTCGGTGCTGCCAAGATCCGTCTGAGATCACTTGCAGCTGCACTTGAAGAAAAGGAGGCTACAGATAATGAGTGATAAAATATCAAAGAGAGTCAATAAAACTATCTTCACTGAAGAAATGAAAAAAGACTACACTATCCTCGTGCCGGATATGCTTCCCATCCATTTTAAACTGATTATTGCTATTTATAAGAAATATGGCTTTAAAATGGAGCTTTTGCAGACCTCAACTCAGAACGTTATTAACGAGGGACTTAAAAATGTCCACAACGACACCTGCTATCCTGCATTGCTTGTTATCGGACAGTTTATGGACGCACTCAAAAGCGGTAAGTATGATGTCAACAAAACAGCACTTCTTATTTCACAGACAGGCGGTGGATGCAGAGCTTCCAACTATCTGCATTTGCTCAGAAAAGCTTTATCATCAGAGTTTCCACAAGTTCCTGTACTTTCACTTAACTTCAGCGGACTTGAAAAAAACCCTGCATTTCCTATGACACCTGCGATCGCTCTAAGACTTATCTATGCTGTGCTTTATGGCGACTTGCTCATGCTTTTATACAACCAATGCAAGCCGTATGAAATAAACAAGGGTAGTACAGACGAGCTTCTTGCAAGATGGGAACATCGTCTGGGCAAGCTTCTTGACGGCAAGAAATATCTCATGCCAAAGCCGATATACAAGACAATTCTCAATGATTTTGCTGCTATTCCAAGAACCAAGGAGCAAAAACCTAAGGTTGGTATTGTAGGAGAGATATATGTAAAATATTCACCTCTTGCTAATAACCACCTCAACGAATTCCTTCTTTCAGAAGGCTGTGAGCCTAACGTTCCGGGCCTACTTGACTTTGTTCTCTACTGTGCATCGGACGCAATAAACGACTCAAAACTCTATGACCTGAAAAGCAAAAAAACAGCTTTGTTTACTATCGGATACGATGTTCTTTATAAATTCCAGAAACAGCAGATAAAAGTCATAAAAGAGCATGGTGTTTTTCAGCCTCCTCATGACTTTGAGCATTTGAGAAAATGTGCAGACAAGTATATACATCAGGGTGTCAAAATGGGTGAAGGCTGGCTTATCACTGCTGAAATGGCCGCTCTTGCCGAAACGGGTACCAAAAATATTATCTGCACACAACCATTCGGCTGTCTGCCAAACCACATCGTTGCAAAAGGTATGTCACGAATTATAAAAAACGCTTATCCCGATGCAAATATCGTTGCTATCGACTATGACCCCGGTGCTACAAAGGTTAATCAGGAAAACAGAATCAAGCTTATGCTTGCAAACGCTAAGATTTAACGGTATAGGTGAAAGGATTGGTGAAAATGAAAAAACTTCTTGCATTCGTGTGCTGTCTGTCATTTTGTATGGCTTTCACCGCCTGCAAAACCGACAAAACCGACTCTGTATCCGAAAAGACAACTACTACCGCTTCACAGACGACAACTACTTTGATCGAGCAATCACAAGCTCCCGACCATGATAAGACTGTTGAAGATTATATAAATGAAAACAAGGAAAGCTTTGATGTTTTCAAGCAGTCTATGGGGGGAACAGGGCTTGAACTGGATATTTCAGCTCGTAAAAATTCTCTCGTTTATTCGTACAGATACACCTTTATGATCAACGATATAGAAACAGTCAAGGAAACGCTTGAGCAAGGCTTTGAATCAGTAAAAGAGTCTTATGTCATTACTCTGGATGCCCTTAAAAAAGCTGTGCCGACTGCACAATCAATAATCCTTGAATATCTTGACATCGACGGTAACCTCATAACCTCGTGTGAAATCGAATCACCGTCAGAAACGGAATAAAGCTAAAGGACAGTTCATTCAAACAAAACGAACTGTCCTTTTTTTACTCAAGCCAAATAAAATTATCATCTGAATTTATAAAATCCATATTATAAATCAATATCACTCTGTCAATACCCTCATTCTTCACAAGCTCCGACACCGTCTGTTCCTCAAAATGATAATATCTCATGTCCACAACGGTAAGATCAGAATACTGGTTTGCAAGATACGGCAGCATTGCGTTTGCATAAGAATCCTTGAGTATCAACACCTTTTCATCAACGGCACTTTCCTCTGATTTTATATTAACCCTCGAAAAATTGCCTCCAAGGAATGATGCATACTTGTCCTTTTTATCAAGAAAACTCTTATCTATCAGGGAAGACGATGTTCTGCCTTCCTTAACATATTCAACTGTATGATTATTGCCGTCAACAGGCAGAATCATGCTATCAGGCTTTGTCAGCGAGGACGGTGCTTTTGAATAAAGCGTACCATAAAAATCTTCACGTTTTATAGCATTGTCAAAAGTATCCCCGGAAAAGCTCTCACCCTTTGAAGTCACATACTCCTCAAAGACTGCCTTTACTGCATTATCTGTCCAGTGATGATCGGTTTTATAGAAAACCTGCTTATTCTCATCAGCCGTAGTTCTGATAATAGGATACGCATTAAAAAGATTAACCCTGTCGCTAAGTGTTTTACCGACATACTCAATAGACTCCTGCTGATCATCGTTCACAGCGTATCGTGGAATCTTGTCCTCATGAACGCTAACCGCATTGGGTACGAGGATAAAATCAATCGGAATATCCTTATCGACTTTTTCTACAAAGTCATTTATAAAACCAATATTTTTGTCTATCTGAGCCTTGTTTTCGGTATACTGCTGTATATAGTAACCGTCCTCACAAAAGTACACACCATTCTGATAAGTTTTGAAAAAAACTCTGTCAAGATCAGTTTTGAGTGATACAAGTGAGTCTTTCAAAAACACTTGATCGGACATATAGCTTTCTATACCTGCTGTGTAGTCACCCTTTTTTAGTGCTTCCAACGAAAATTCGGGGAATTGTGCAAGATTTCTGTTTTCCATTTCCGAAAACTCCCTGTCAGGATTGAGAAGCCCTGCCGTAGCAAACCCGAAGATAAAAATCAAAAATATTGCAATAATTATTCGATTGCTTAATTTTTTGGCTTTGTTCATTTATAAATAGTATCCTTTCAATTATCAATACACCAAGTGCCTTAGAATCTGAAATATAAAAATGGATTAAATGAATTGCTTGCAAGATACGCCGTTGAGATAACAAGCAGTCCAAGTGTTACTGCAGGCTGAATCAGACAACCATAAACTACAGGAAGCTTTTTGACCAGCTTTTCTCCAATAGCCTTGAAAAGTGGTGTGGATGCTATGATAAGCACTGCAAAAGTCATCGCATACTGTGTCAGCCAAAGAACGGTCTTATCATTTATCAAAGGCAAATCATTTACAAAGAACATATTTTTAAAATTGTTTATAAGCAAGGTCGTATCCTCGAACGCAAAGATACCCCATCCGATAACAATAAAAATAAGTGCATAGACGTGCTGTAAAAAAGCAGGTGCTTTTTTGAGTAGCTTTCCGAGAAAAATTTTCTCAACAAGCAATATCACTCCGAAATAAACTCCCCATATCATGAAGTTCCAGTTCGCACCGTGCCAGAAGCCTGTCAGAAACCATACTATCATAATATTAAAACACTGGCGTGGCAGACCTTTTCTGTTACCGCCGAGTGGGATATAAACATAGTCACGGAACCATGAGGAGAGAGAAATGTGCCATCTTCTCCAGAAATCGGTGATAGATTTTGAAATGTACGGGTAATTAAAGTTCTCAAGGAAATCAAATCCGAACATTTTACCAAGTCCTATTGCCATATCGGAATATCCTGAAAAGTCAAAATATATCTGGAATGTATATGCAAGAATCCCTATCCAGCTTGCTGTTACACTCAATTCAGCCTGTGGTGTAGCTGAAATTTCCGAGAACAGAAATCCTATATTGTTTGCAAGAATAACCTTCTTTCCCAAACCAACCGCAAAACGCTTGACTCCTTCTGCAAACTTCTCAGCTGTTTCAGTACGGCAGACAAGCTGCTCCTCAATAGTCTGGTATCTCACAATAGGACCTGCGATAAGCTGTGGAAACAGCGACACATACGTTGCAAGAGTTATGATATTTTTCTGAGCCTTGACCTCTCCACGATAAACGTCGATAACATAAGAAAGAGTCTGAAAGCTGTAGAAAGATATACCTATCGGCAAAGATAGTCCCAAAAGATTTATACTGAATCCGAACATACTGTTTGCATTTGTAATGAAAAAGTCGGTATATTTGAAAAACAACAGCAATCCGATGTTCCATACTACTGCAAGAACAACCGACGCAAGTGCTGTCTGAGTTGATGAATTTTCCCGTTTTCTATCTGCAAAAATTCCTGTAACATAAGCTACTGCTATTGACGCTATCATCAGTATAATATACACAGCTTCGCCCCAGGCATAGAAAACCAGACTGAACACAAGCAATACAAGGTTTTTGACTTTGCGAGGGACGATGAAATACAATATTAATACCAATGCCAGAAAAGCAAATAAAAATGTTATACTACTGAAAAGCATGAATTTTTATTCTCCTGTCATTTAATAAAAAATAACCAGAACGGACAATTATCAGCGTTTGCCTATCAGCCGATAATATCCTTTGCCTTGGCGTTATCATCTGAAATGCACATCATAACATAGTTACCGTTTGTAACGAGTACAGGGCTGTTAAGCTTATCCATTTCCTGTGGCTGATAGTTTTCAAAGGCTTTTTTCTGTGATTCAATACGGTTTTCAAGTGCAGTTTTAATATTATTTGCACCATCAGAATCCTTTGCTTCAAAACAAGCGATCTCCTCAGCTGTTGCTCCACCTGAACCAACATAAACCTTTCCTTTAACGTAATCCGTTTCAGCCAATCCGAACAATTTCTGAACCATTGTCGGTGAAAGCTCATTAAGGGTATCCTTATACTCTATCTCGTTTTTAAGCTTATCGGCGACATTGATAACATCAACATTGACATTGGTTGCAGCATTTTCTGTTTTGCTGTCAACAGAATTGCTTTCAGTACATGAAGTAAGACCTGCACAGCAGACAGATGCAATCGCTACCACAAGGCATAAAGTTCTTCTGAATTTCATAACACAATTTCCTTCCTTTATAAAATATTAAGTGTTTTCTGCAAGATAGTCCATCCATTCAAGACAATAATCCCTTATCAGATGGATTCCATCGGTTGAAGCCTCAACAGGCAAAGCACCGTTTTCGTCCTTGAACATTGATGCAACATCAAGATATACCGAACCGGTATTTTCAGCGACTTTTTTAACATAACTTTCATTGAATTCGTTGATATTCTCGTTTGTAAATACGCTATTAGTATTTGTCGCCAGATACGATACAGGGAGAATCGACTGGACATATATCTTCGCATCAGGCTGGACTTCTTTTATCTGATTTATAAGCTCCTCATATTTTTCCTGAAAAACGTCAGGATAAGGCCAACCGAGTTCATTTATACCGAACATAACAAATATTCTTCCGAATTTTTTCTGATTCATAGCTTGCAAAACAGTACCATCGTTACCATTATCAAGTTTAATTGCACTGTCTTTCAAAGCCGAGCTGACGTTCAGACCGATTGACGCATAAAAGCTTGCTTTAGGTTTATCTGAATTCATTTCCAGTCCGACCGTACGTGAATCTCCTATAAAAGCTGCATCCTCGAAATCGTCATATTCCAAAAGCTCTGACGAGTCATCTTTTTCACTTTCATTCTCATCTTTTGATGAAGTTTGATTATCGTTTTCTTTTTTTGATGTTTTATCCGACTTGCTTTTGTCATCTTTTTTATTACCCTCTGATTTTACACCAGCCTCTGCAGCCTTTGAAGAGCTTTCTGATACAGAGATTTTATCGGTATTTAGAGATATATTTATCATCCAACCAAGAGAAAAAAACAGAAGGATCAGGCAGCTTAAAGAGATAACCAGCTGTTGGTATTTTGCTTTTTTTAATCTGGTAGTATTTCTATTCTGTGATTTCATTTTTTATTTTTACTGCCATTCCTTTCTTTATTATGATAAAAAACAGATTCTCAAAAAAATGCTTTGATGCTCTTTTCAAACATCCTCATACACTTTTCGTTAATTGTAATAATCATACCATACTCTCGCACTTTTTTCAAGGGATTTTTTCAAAAATAGCAATAAGTTTTTTCTTTTTTTTGACTCAAATCGCCTGTTTATAATCCATATATCTTCTCATCATCATTTCCTGACAATATATTATTTTTTCCCATCCATACTATTCCGGTGAGTTACTGTTTTTTCTCATCCCTCCTTGACACTACGTTCTTAATAGTGTATAATGTTTTCATCGGGGTGTGGCGCAGATTGGTAGCGCGCTACCTTGGGGTGGTAGAGGCCGTGGGTTCAAGTCCCGTCACTCCGACCA
>JAUNJM010000034.1 GCA_030533265.1 Ruminococcus sp.
CTTCTACGACACTTGAATCATCAACCACTTCGCTTGACTCGTCTTCTGCGACACTTGAATCATCAACGACTTTGCTTGAACCGTCCTGAAGTATGTCTTCTTCTGCTGATACAGCACCGGGTAACACAAATGCAGTGAATAACATTGTAAGTGCCAATGCTCCTGACAATACTTTTTTTAACATAAAAAATCCTCCTTTTTTACATCTATATCTATTTAATTATAACACAGCTTACTAAATATTTCAACACACTTCAAATGCAAATTTTGTAATATGATGATATTTCTCGTTCGCTTTTAAAACTACTGACGGGAAATTATTGTGATTTACTGCATCAGGATAGCCCTGTGTTTCAAAACAGATACCATAGTAAGCTCCGTAATCTATCTGATCCTTAGTAATCTCAGCTTTTGCTTCAAGGGTATTGGCTGTATAGATGTGCAATCCTTTCTGAGTCGTATAGCACTTCATTTTTATACCCGTCAATATGCTTTCCATTTCGCCTGAAAGCACAAGCTCATCGCTGTTTCTGTTTACAACAAACATATGGTCAATACCGTTTACGATCTTTACCTGTGTATCCTCAAAATCAAAGCCCCGTTTAACAAGCTTTCCTTCCCTGAAATCAAATGAGGTGTTTTCTACATTCCTTTCCTCTCCTGTAGGGATAAGAAGCTCATCTATCGGAGTAAACTTATCAGCATAAAGCTTCAGCAAATGATTATCAGAAATCGGCTTGTTACTGTCACTGCCATTAAGGTTGAAGTATGTATGATTTGTAAGATTGCAGATAGTGTCCTCATCCGATGTTGCGTTATACTCGATAGAAAGCTCGTTGTTATCATTGAACTCAAACGCAACGCTTACCGTCATATTCCCCATGTATCCTTCTTCACCGTCAGGGCTTACCATCGAAAATACAACCTTGTCATCAATCACCTGACCGTCCCATACCTTACGGCTGAAACATTTATCGCCTCCATGAAGATGATTGCCACCACTATTGACAGGAAGCTGATATTCCATGCCGTTAAACGTGAACTTGCCAAATGCAATTCTTCCACAGCATCTGCCGACTGTTGCACCAAAATATGAGCACTCATTTTCATACTCTGAGATATGCTTATACCCCAGAACAACATCTTTTAACTTGCCGCTTTTAGTGGGAACCTCAAGATTCATTATCGTTGCTCCGAAATCACAGACAGTTACACTTGCACCGTTGCTGTTTGTTATCGTATACAAATGTGTATCTGCACCTTCGGATGTCTTTTCAAAACCGCATACTTTTATTTCACTCATAATTTTCCTCCTGAAATGCATTAAAAATACACTTTATTTTAACATATAATCTATCATACTGTCAATTAAAAACCATTGAAAAACGCAGAAAATAATGCTATAATGTTTTCTGGTGATTTTATGTTTTCAATTTTACTTGCTATAATTTATCTTGCCTTTATCAGTCTTGGGCTTCCCGATTCACTTTTAGGCTCTGCCTGGCCTGTTATGAACGAGGAACTTTCGGTACCGTTATCCTATGCCGGTATGCTCACCATGATAATCTCAGGTGGCACGATAATTTCAAGCTTATTTTCAGGCCGTGTGATAAATAGATTCGGTACAGGTCTTGTAACTGCGATAAGCGTTGCTCTGACTGCTCTGGCTTTGCTCGGATTCTCACTTGCGGATACTTTTACAATGCTTTGCGTCCTTGCTGTACCGTACGGATTAGGTGCCGGTGCTGTTGACGCTGCACTCAACAACTACGTTGCTCTGCACTACTCATCACGTCAGATGAGCTGGCTTCACGCATTCTGGGGAGTCGGTGTTTCGATAAGTCCGAACATTATGAGCTTCTGCCTGTTCAGAAACTACGGTTGGCACACAGGCTACAGAATAGTTGCTATTTTACAGACTGTTCTTGTGATTATCCTGTTTTTATCACTGCCTTTATGGGAATCGGCTAACAACCGCAACGATGGCTCAACACGCTCAAAGACTCTTACTATATCTCAGGCTCTCAGAATAAAGGGTGTGCCTTATGTACTTGTCGCATTCTTCTGCTTCTGCTCGGTTGAGGCTACTGCAGGCTTATGGGCAAGCACTTACATGGTTGAGCATCATCATCTTGACGTTGAAACCGCTGCTTTGTTCGGCTCATTCTTCTACATCGGTGAGATGTCAGGCAGATTTCTCAACGGCTTTGTTGCTGACAGATTCGGTGACAAGCGTATGGTAAGAATTGGAATCCTTACAATAATTGCAGGCATTATACTGCTTTCACTGCCGTTTGAATCGAACATTCTGAGCCTTGTGAGTCTTTTGATAATCGGTTTTGGTGCTGCACCGATATACCCGTGCATTATCCATTCGACTCCTGACAACTTCGGCAAGGAAAACTCTCAGTCGTTAATCGGTTTACAGATGGCATGTGCCTATATTGGCTGCACATTTACGCCTCCTGTTTTCGGTCTTATCGCACAGCATATCAGCGTCGCTCTGTATCCTGCTTTTCTCGCACTTTTTACAGTTCTGATGCTCTTTATGACCATTCAGCTCAACAAAAAATGCAGGTGAACAATAAAAAACGGTTGGAACTATGCTCCAACCGTTTTTTTATTCTTATTATGCAAGCTCTTTTGCAAGTGGATAAAGCTTGAGGTATTTTTCATACTTAGCTTTATAGAACTCTACAAGTGACTTGTCAGGCTTTATAGTCTGCTTGATTCCATAATAGTTATCAGCAATGTCGTTGCCTACACCCTTTGCTGCAAGAAGTGCTGCACCGAGTCCGCCACCATGTTCAAGTGTTGGTATCTCAAGCTCAATGTCAAGGATAGAAGCTACCAGCTTAAGCCAGATTTTTGTCTTTGTACCACCACCGCAGATCTTGGATTTAACAACGTTTGCTCCAAGTGCGTTGATAATGTCAATATTCTGCTTCAATGAGAATGCTACACCTTCAAGAACTGCAAGTGTCATTTCTTCCTGAGTTGTGTTCATTGAAAGATTTGTGAACATACCTCTTACGTTTGTATCGTTGATTGGTGAACGCTCACCCATAAGGTATGGAAGGAACATTACATCGCTCTTGCCCATGAACTTTTCTGCCTCGTCCTCAAAGCCGTAACCCGACTTGACAATATCATCAATCCACCATTTCTGGCTGCTTGCTGCTGTGAGAGTACAAGCGAGATAGTGATACTTTCCTGATGCTGAACAGAATGAATGGATAGCATTTTCTCTGTCGCAGTTGAAGTTATTTGTGCAAACGAAGATTGTACCTGATGTTCCGAGTGAGATGTTGCAGTCACCGTCATTTACAGTACCTGTACCGATTGCTGAAGCAGCGTTATCACCTGCTCCGATAACGATTTTTGTATCTGCACTCAAACCAAGCTCTGCTGCAACGTCAGCCTTGATGTTGCCTACTGCTTCATAGCTTTCGTAAACCTTTGGAAGATTATCCTCACTAATGTGGATAAGGTCAAGCATAGGCTTTGACCATGTTCTGTTCTTGGTATCGAAATAGAGTGTGCCTGCTGCATCTGATGTATCTGTTGCAAATACTCCTGAAAGCATATATGCAACATAGTCCTTAGGAAGCATTACCTTATCAAGCTTTGCAAAATTTTCAGGCTCGTTGTTATAAACCCAGAGAACCTTTGGTGCTGTAAAGCCTGCAAATGCGATATTTCCTGTGTTATCAAGCAAGAAGTCCTTGCCAATCTCGTTGTTGAGATAAGCAACTTCCTTTTCACTCCTTCCGTCATTCCAAAGAATTGCAGGGCGGATAACATTATCGTCCTTATCAAGCATTACAAGACCATGCATCTGACCTGAGAAGCTGATTGCCTTTACACAGCTCTTATCAACGTCCTTCAAAAGCTCTTTCATAGCGTCAACGCTCTGGTTATACCAGTCTTCAGGGTTCTGCTCTGAATATGTTGGCTTGGGGAAATAGAGTGGATAATCTCTTGAAACAACGTTTACAATCTCTGTATCGCTGATGAGTATTGCTTTTACTGATGATGTACCAACATCAAGTCCAATATAGTAATTCATATTCTTATCGTACTTCCCAAAGGAAGCACTTCCTCCTTTTCAGTTTTATGCAAAAATGTGCTTTTCGGGCGTTGTCCGAAAAGCACACTAATATCAGATTTTAGCCCCAAGGATTTTCAGTCTTATATCTTACATTCTTTGGCTGGTTGTAGCCGATTTCCTCTACAGGAACACCGATATACTTGAATACCTCGTACAATTCCTTACCGAAGTGACCGAATGCTACTGCACCGTGATGTGGATAGTTACCCTCGATAAGAACGTGACGATAGAATCTGCCCATTTCAGGAATAGCAAATACACCGATAGAACCGAATGACTGTGTTTTAACAGGAAGAACTTCACCCTGTGCGATATATGCACGGAGAATGTTGTCTGATGTGCTCTGGAGTCTGAAGAATGTGATGTCACCAGGAACGATGTCACCCTCAAGAGTACCTTGTGTTACTTCTTCAGGAAGGTTTCTTGCCATGATCATCTGATACTTCATTTCACAGAATGAAAGCTTGCCTACTGCTGTGTTACCACAGTGGAAGCCCATGAATGTATCCTTGAGTGTGTAATCATAGTTACCCTTGATGCTGCACTCGTACATATCCTGTGGAACTGAGTTGTTGATGTCGAGGAGTGTAACAGTATCATTACTTACTACTGTTCCGATAAACTCGCTCAATGCACCATAAATGTCAACCTCGCATGATACAGGGATACCCTGTGCTGTAAGTCTGCTGTTTACATAGCATGGAACAAATCCGAACTGTGTCTGGAATGCAGGCCAGCACTTACCGGCGATAGCTACATACTTACGATAGCCTCTGTGCTCCTCTACCCAGTCCTTCAATGTAAGCTCATACTGTGCAAGCTTTGCAAGGATTTCAGGCTTCTTGTTACCGGCACCGAGCTCTTCTTCCATTTCCTTTACGACTGCCGGAATTCTCTCGTCACCTGCATGCTTATTGAATGCTTCGAACAAGTCAAGCTCTGAGTTTTCTTCGATTTCTACACCGATGTTATAAAGCTGCTTGATTGGTGCGTTACAAGCAAGGAAGTTAAGTGGTCTTGGACCAAAGCTGATGATCTTAAGGTCATTGAGTCCTATTACTGCTTTTGCAATTGGAAGGAACTCGTGGATCATATCAGCACATTGCTCTGCTGTTCCTACAGGATACTCAGGAATATATGCTTTGATATTTCTGAGCTTGAGGTTATAGCTTGCGTTGAGCATACCACAATATGCGTCACCACGTCCGCATACAAGGTTGTTCTTTGTTTCTTCTGCAGCTGCTACGAACATCTTAGGTCCTTCAAAGTGCTTTGCAAGAAGTGTTTCTGAGATCTCAGGACCAAAGTTACCAAGATATACGCAAAGTGCATTACAGCCTGCGTTCTTGATGTCCTCAAGAGCCTGTACCATATGTATTTCGCTTTCTACGATACATATAGGACACTCATAGATCTCCTCTGCGTTATACTTTTTTGTATACGCTTCAACAAGTGCTTTACGTCTGTTTACAGACAAGCTTTCCGGAAAGCAATCTCTGCTGACTGCTACGATTCCGAGTTTGATTTTTGGCATATTATTCATAAAAATTCAACTCCTTAATTATTTTTTTACATTATAACACAAGGGGGCTTGAAATTAAAAGAAAAATGTTATATAATAATAGAAAAATATTTGGATGGTAAACGCTATGGTAATGTATGAATTTGACAGAAGTAATAAGAATGAATATCTCTATCATCAAAATAACCAGAATCTTGAATTCATCAAGCATACTCACAAGAGCTATGAAATAGTTTTTTGTCTTGATGGTGAGCTTTTATGTGAAGTGGATAACAAAAAATATGTTCTCAAAAAAGGAAATGCACTCCTTATTCTTCCGGGTCACATCCACTCTTACTCCACAAATGAATACAGCAAAAGTTATCTTTGTGTTTTTTCTACCGACTGGGTAAACTCTTTCTACAAGATGACAAAGGATACTAAATTATCAAATATCCTTCTCGAATCGCATGATTCCGATGACATCGAAATACTTACTAATGATAAAATCAATCATTTTATCAAAAAAGGAATTTTCTATAAAATCTGTGGAAAAATTTTCGAGCAAAGTGAAATGCTTCCCAACGATTCTTCCTACTTCCTGCTCACAAACTCCTTGTCGCTTTACATCGAAAATAACTTCACAAAGGACATCAAGCTCAAAAATATCGCTAAAGAATTCGGTTACGATTACAGCTATCTCTCAACCTTCTTCAATCACAACTTCGGTATGGACTTTTCAAGCTATATAAATAAATACCGTATTCAATATGCTACCTCACTTCTCGAAAGCTCCATCGAATCTATAACCGAGATTGCTTTCAAGTCAGGCTTTTCGACTATCAGAAACTTCAACAGAGTTTTCAAGGAGGAAACAGGTTTTTCGCCAAGAGAATACCGTATCAATTATCTCTCTCAGCAACCATCTGTCAAAAAGAAAAACGATTAATAAAATATTCCTTTTATCTTATCAGCTATAACAAATCCCACAGAGAAATCTGTGGGATTTTTATGTTGTTCTCTTCCATAAACCCGAATTTATATATATTCAAACAGCCCATCTTTATTGCAATAATAATATATTTTACCACCATGCATTTCAGGAAATCTTATCTCTCCGTTTTGTTCGGGGTAAAGTTTAATAAGAAGGATTCTATCAAATCTTACATAGGCTATAAAATGAATATAATGCTCCTTTTTCATCGGGTGTTTCCAGGTGATATAAAAATCATTTTCAATTTTTTCAATTTGTATCTTGTGCATTTCATCAGACTTTTGTGGCTGAAGTGTATTAAGCTTTTTTCCACAGCAAACCATCTCACCGTTGCCTGTTTGTGTGAGTATATTTCCGCAATCGGCACATACATAAAAATTTATTCTTTTCATATTTCCAACATCCTCTGTATTTTTGCATAATTCACCAAATAAAATAGCATCTGTACTTACCCCCAAAATTTCAGCAATTTTTGTAACCGAAGATACATCAGGAAATCCATGCCCCGTTTCCATTAGTTAAAGATATTGTTTTTTATAAGTCAATCTACCTTACCGATGAAGCGGTAGAATATTTCGACCTCTTGTTCTCGACTTCCGTCATCCTTCTTAACAGCCTCATGTACCACAATCTTCTCGATTAGGGTGTTAAGTAGGTCGGAAGTTAATTCAGATGGGTTGATGTACTGTTTAATCAAATCCACCCATTTACCTACGTCAGAAGCGGTCTGTTCAGAAGCCTCGATTGACTCTCGATAATGCTTAATCTTAGTATCCAGTTCAATCTGTTCTGCCTGATACTTCTCAGAAAGCATATTGAAGTTATATTCTGATATGCGACCAGACGACCAATCCTCATACATCTTAGCAAACAAGCTGTCTATCTCGGCTTTGCGTTTTTCTGCTCGTTTCAATTCGGAAACTTGCTTTCTTTTAGTAGCATTACGCTCTTTGTCGCTTGTATTGAGTAAGTGCTTCAGAAGCTTATCTTCGTTCTGTTGCGCTTGATTAGACCAATATTGCAGTCTGGAAAGCACATATGCGTATAGCACATCATAGCGGATATAGTGCATAGAACACTGACGCAGCCCTTGTCCGTTTTTACTGCAGTGGTAATAGCCATACGGTGTTTTGTTCTGCTTGTTCTCTCCATATGCCAACGACCAACCGCAGTCTGCACATTTTACCAGTCCAGCGAATATCTGTGTCGTTCCATTTTTAAGCTCTCTGCGTCGATTGACAATCTGCTCTTGAACCTGACGGAACGCATCCTCGGAAATAATTGCTTCGTGTGTGTTCTCTACACGATACCACTCTTCTTGAGGTTTGCGAATCTTCTTTTTGTTCTTAAAAGAGATACTGCTTTGACGATTGTGAACACTGTGACCAATATAGACTTCATCTTTCAAAATCTTCTTCACTTGTGCGATAGTCCACTCATAAGCCTTCTCGTCTGATGCTCCTGCGTAAATGTGAGCAAATGTGCCGTATCGTTTATAATTCAACCATCCCGGGGTTGGAACCTTATCTTCAACCAAAATTCGTGTTATCGAGGCAGCTCCTCTTCCGTGCAGCGCAAGGTCAAAAATCTTTTCAATAATCCATCTCGTTTCGGTGTCAACCAGTAGGTGTCCAGTTTTCTCGGGGTCTTTCCTATATCCAAGCGGTGCATATGCACCATAGTGTGCTCCGTTTGCAAATCTTGTACGCATCGCCGCCTTAACTTTTTTACTTGTTTGACGGGCGTGCATTTCGTTTAGAATATTCAAGAACGGTGCAAGCTCGCTTTCGCCATTGATGGTATCGACATTGTCATTTATGGCAATATAGCGAACGCCTTTGCTCGGAAAGTAGATTTCGGTATACTGACCAGTTAGAATATAGTTTCTACCCAATCTGGATAAGTCCTTGGTTACAACGCAGTTGATTTTTCCATCTTCGATATCATCTATCATGCGCTGGAAGCCTGGTCTATCAAAGTTTGTTCCAGACCACCCATCGTCTATGTAAAATCCGTCTTTGATACAATCTGAATTTGCCCTATACTTTTTGATTTTTCCCCACACTTTTTGAGGATTACAAAAGGGTGGGTGCATTTCATACAGACAGAGAAACACCCTGCATCAGCATTCGTGCCAACGCAGGGTGTAATTTTATATCCTAATCTCTGTGCCGTCCGCAAAGGTAAAACCGTAGTCATCCTTGCCGTAGACAGTCATATATTTCAAAAGGCTCTGCCATAAATTTTCATCGAATTCTGTAACCGTATCCGGCAGACCACGCAGTTTTTCAATGTACATTGCTGTGGTTTCCTTTTCTGCAAGCGTTCTCGTAATCTGCTCATCAAGGGCAGAAATCCGAGCCTTTACATTTTCGTATCGGTCGACCAGTTCGTTATACTTCTTTTCGTATTCATCCTGGTTTCTGACAAATCGTGCATTGTCCTCGATGCAACGCTCCACCATATCGGCTATTGCCACCAGTTCATTTTGCAGATTGGCTTTTTCAAAGGTAGCCTCCGAAGTGTCCTGCATCTCCGCAAGCAAAACTTCAAGGCACATGATAATCGCATCTTTCTCAACCGCATAAAGGTTGATGGCTTTGATGAACAGTTCCTTTATGGTTTCCTCGTCTAAGTGAGGAGTGGCACATTTTTCTTCGTCACTGTATTTGTGATTGCAGCGCCATATCACCCTACGGTACTTATCGTTGGAATGCCATACCTTTGAGCCGTACCAAGAACCGCAGTGACCGCATTTTATTTTGCTTGAGAAAATGCTGACCGAACTGTTACGGTTCTTTCCAGGGCATCGTGCTTTCATCAGCAACTGCACCTTGTCAAAAATGGCAGGGTCTATGATTGCCGGATGGTTGCCTTCCACATAATACTGTGGAACTTCGCCTTCGTTGATTTTCTTTTTATGGGAAAGAAAATCCGTAGTATAAACCTTCTGCAGGAGAGCATCGCCCTTGTACTTTTCATTGGTAAGGATACTCTGAACCACCGCTTTGCCCCAGACCTTTTTCCCGCCGGGTGTCGGTATGCCTTCCTCGGTCAGTTGCTTTGCAATCACATATGGGGATTTGCCTTGGAGGAACAATCCGTAAATTCTGCGGACAACTTTCGCTTGTTCTTCATTTATAACAAGGTTGCCGTCCTCACCACGGTCATATCCAAGAAATCTGCCAAAGGGTACTGAAACCTTACCATCTGCAAAACGCTTTCTCACACCCCAGGTGCAGTTCTCGGAAATGGAGCGTGATTCTTCCTGTGCAAGGCTGGACATAATCGTAATGAGCAGTTCGCCCTTGCTGTCGAATGTCCAGATGTTTTCTTTTTCAAAGTAAACCTCGACCCCGGACTCCTTCAGCTTACGGATGGTGGAGAGGCTGTCCACGGTATTTCTTGCGAAACGGCTCACGCTCTTGGTTATGATCAGGTCGATTTTCCCGGCAAGGGCATCATCAATCATCTGCTTGAAGCCGTCACGGTACTTGGTGGAGGTTGCACTTATGCCTTCGTCAGAATACAGGGCAACAAACTCCCAATCCTCACGGCTCTTGATGTAGTTGGTGTAATAATCGCACTGTGCAGCATAACTGGTCTGTTGGTCTTCCATATCGGTAGAAACACGAGCGTAGCCTGCAACCCTGCGTTTGGTTCGTGTATTTATTGGTGCAGCCGTAAATCGGCTGATGGTGGCAGGTATCGTTGTTACATTCTTCTTTGCCATATTTCCGTTCTCCCTTCGTAAAACTTGTACTCAAGGCTGCCGTCCTCAAGCACTGTAATTTTTTCTATCTGCTGTTCAAAGGCAGCCTCGTCAAATTCGGTCTGCCCAAGGATAAATGCAGAAATCCTACGCAGTTGGAAGTCAGCGTAGTTTTGGGCATCGCACTCGACACCCTTATAGCCGTATTTCTTACCGATGCAATACCAGTAAGTCCATTTGTTTGCCGAAATCACCCTGTGGTAAGGATGACCGCACTTCCTGCAGAATACCTTTCCTTGGAAACAGTCCGTCACCGTAAATTCGTGGTAAGTTTGATTTATTTTCAAATCCTGCCACACGCGGGTTTCTCTGCCGACCAAATGGAACTCAATGCCGCCGCTTTCCAACACCAACATCTGCTTGACCTGGTTTTCAAAAATCCCCTCGTCAAAAGTATCTGTGCCAAGAACCTCGGCGCAGATGCGTTTTAGTTCCGAATCGGAGAAGTTTCTGCTGCAACATGATTGTCCCGGCTCCTTCTTGGAACGGCAAATCCAATGCACATAGACCTTCCCACGCTGTTTGCCTTTCTTCCTTGTAAAAGGCTGTCCGCAAACGGCGCAGCGAATTTTCTTTGTAAAGCAGTATGTTGGGTTCAGCATTGCCGTCCTGCGTTCAAACTCCTGTTGAACCCTTGCATAGGTTTCTCTGTCAAGAATTGCCTCATGGCAATCGGTCATACGATATTGTGGTAACTCACCGTTGTTACGCACCTTGGTTTTCTTGATAGGGTCTATCATGTAGCACTTCTGTCGAACCAGATCTCCGGCATAAATTTCGTTATGAATGAGGTTGTTCAGCGAAGCCTCCTGAAACAATTTACCGTTGATGGTGCGATATCCTTTATCGTTCAGTTCATCGCAGATGCCCTGCAGTGGAACACCCTCAAGGTAACGCTGAAACATGAGCCTCACGATTTCGGCCTCTTCCGGAATGATGACATACTGCTCAAGGTCGTCATCGTAACGGTAGCCGAGGATGTGCTTGTTGGCTGCACCAATCTCACCGGACTGGAAACGCTTTCTGACGCCCCATTTTACATTCTCGGAAATGCTACGGCTTTCTTCCTGTGCGAAAGAAGCGAGGATGGAAAGCATCAGTTCTCCGTCCCCAGAGAAGGAATTGATGCGTTCCTTTTCAAATCTGACCTCGACACCCAGTTCCTTCAAGTGTCGGACTGTCTCCAACAAATCCAGCGTGTTTCTCGCAAACCTCGATATGCTCTTGGTAAGCACGATGTCGATTTTGCCTGCCTCACAATCTGCAAGAAGCCTTTGAAACTCATCTCGCCATTGCGTTCCTGTACCACTAAGTCCTGTATCTGCGTACACCCCGGCAAATTCCCATTCGGGATTTCCCTGTATCAGCTTGTTGTAATAGCTGACCTGCGCCGACACGGAATGCAGAAGCCTTTCCGTATCCTTGGAAACTCTGGCATACGCAGCAACCCGTTTTCTTCGTTCCAAGGCAGCAACGGCAGGCTGAATTTTCTTGATTTTTGCCATTTTGTTGCCTCCTAAAAATTGTATTAACCTGGGGTTTTACACCCTTGGTCAGCATACATATATCACTCTAAAAGCCTAAAAAGTCAACGGGTTTCCCGATAATAAAGTACCCAGAATTGGGCGATATTTCTCCAACAGTTTATCCCGTAATACACAATAGCTTTCTTCGGAAATTACGCCCTGGGAGAGCATCGATTTTGCGATGGCAATGGATAGCTGATACATCTTTTCGGTCTGAAGTTCTTCCTTACTCATGGCTGCCTCCCTTCTTGAAACGGTCTGCTATGTAGCATTCGTGGGAGCAGTATTTACGCTTGGCATTGCCATAGGAAGTGAACTCCTTACCACAGCAGGCACACTTGAAACTGTATACTGCTTTTTTATTGATGCTTTCCGGATGACTGTGCCACCAGTTCAGACAGCACTCACGGCTGCAAAAGCGTTTCTTCTTTTTTCCTTCCGTCTGCATCAGTTCCTTACCGCAAAATTCGCAGCAGTCCGACACGGCTTTTTCAGAGCATTCCGATGCTTTGATGCTGTGCCTTCTGCAATAGCTTTTCACGGTATCCCTGGACAGTTGAAGGTTTGATGCGATATCTGTATAACTGACCCCTCTGCTACGAAGGGAGACAATCTGTTTTTTCTGCTCATCGGTCATTTCAAAACACCTCCTACTTGTTAGCCACGGCAAGAGGCAAAACTTGAGGTTTTCTTGAAAATATATTTCTTCCCGATGATTTTTATGCGTGTCCACCGGAAACAGGAACAAGGGTAACAACTGTATGTATATATGAAAAAGGACTTATAATAATAGGAAGCAACCCCCTTTATGCGCGTAAGGAAATAAAGGGAGCCTTGTTGACCTTGTTCCGCTTGTTGCAAAAAAATAATGCCCTTCAAGGAAAAAATCCTCAAAGGGCATCATCTTAGTTCGGAATCTTGAGTTTCCAACCGCTGTAAATCACATTGGAAGTCAGTCCGTTCAGTTTCTTGATTTCGGTGTATCTGCTGCCTTTGCCGAGATACTGCACGGCAATATCCCAAAGGGTATCACCCTTGGCTACCGTGTGAACACGATAATCCGGCTCGGCTGTGCTGTCCGCAGGATAGATGGCAGTGCCGTCATTGGCAAACACAAAAGTGCCGGGGTTCTTATCTGCCGCCGCCTTCGCATTGGAAAGGATGCGGTATGCACCTACCTGGGACTTGCTGTCCTTCCAATCCTTACGCACACGGTAATAGCCTGTGGTCAGCTTTTCGGGATAAGTCACCGTAGGCTCTGCAGGAGTTTCCTCCTTCTCCTCATCGGCTGTCGCCAGGAGTGCCTTGACCTCGGCACGGAAGGTATCCATACTCTTGCCGTGCTTTGGAAACCAGTGCATGACATCACCGTGGTTGGATGCAACGCCCTGCTTGTATCCCTCGGAGTGACAGATAATGTTCTGCTCGGTCAAACCATACTCCTTGCAAAGGTACGCACAAAGTTCAACGGCCTCACGGTACACCTTCTTGAAGTAGGTATAATCCGTAAGACCGTCCTCGCAGATTTCAAATCCGATATGAGTGTTGTTTGCACTACCCCCGGCGTGCCATCCACGATGATTCCACGGCAAAGTTTGGTATGTGGCGATAGTGCCGTCAGCCAGCTTGCCGATGAATGCGTGAACGCAGACCTCTCTGCCGCCGGGATGATATGTGTTCCAGTGATTGCCGTACTGGTTCTTGCCAAGCAGACCATCATCGGGACCCACATAACGCTTGAGATTCGGGTTATTGGCACCCGTGGAATGCACCATGATGCCTTTGACCGTGATTTTCTTGCCTGCCTTGTAACAGGCATTTTCCGTTAAAATAAGTTTGCGTAAATTCATGTTATTTGTCCTCGCTTTCCTTATTGTCGCGGTCATGGAGCTGCTCCAGAATTTCCTTCATTTTCTCCGGAATCGGCAAGCCAAGGTGGGATGCATTTTCCAAAAGGCTCACGCCCTCGTTGGAGAGATAGAAGAAAATGACCGCCGTTCTCAGTACGCTGCCGTCACCGATGACATTGGCATCCAAGACGTGTGCGATTCCTACCATCGCAAAAATCAACACTTTTCGACAAATGCCCTTAAACCCGACCGAACTGGAGAGGTTCTTGTCCACAACAGCACACATAACTCCCGTGATGTAATCCACAACCACGAAAATAATCAGTGCGTAAAGCAGACCGTCAAACCCGCCGAGAAACCAGCCGAGCCAACCACCAATGGCGGCAAAGATGATTTGAATGGTGTTCCATAAATCCTTCATAGTAAAATCCTCGCTTT
>JAUNJM010000061.1 GCA_030533265.1 Ruminococcus sp.
CTTTGAAGATTTTTTAAACATTTATACATTTTGAACAAATTTGAAGCAATATTTTATACTAACAGCATTATCGCAAGACATCCAAGCACTATACCCACCAACGCACAAAATGCTATTGCCAGACGAAATTTCCTTTGCTTGAATAACGGGAGCTTACCATAGCTCATCATAACCGAGTCATAATACGACTTTGCTTTTTCCCGAACATAAACATTTGATAAATCCGTTTTTTCAGCTTTCACAAATAATAATATTTTTTCAAAACATTCATTATTCGGACATTTAATCTCGATTATTTGTTTATTAATACCTCTCAACATTCTGAAAATTTCACGACCTTTGTTTAAAAATATAATTTCCACTATTATTGTTGACTGTTTTTTTAATTGTAATCATATTTTTATCAACAAAATGTTGAAAACTCATTTTAAACAGGCCTATCATCAGAAAAAATGTTGAAAAGCCTGTTGAAACCGTTGAAAACTATGAGTTTTTCGGCTTTTTGAGGATACAAACTATTCAACAAGTCTGAAAAAATGTACTAAAACTGATTTCATATCCATTTTTTGTAATTTAATAACCCATGTTTTGTGAATGTTATGTAAACAAAAGCTCAGTAACAAAAATTTAAGCTTTAAAATAAAGCTATATCGTATTTTTAGTATCATATGAATTTGTTTTATATAAAATTTACAATTAAATTTTTTGAGCACTATAAATTCCACTTTTTCAATTCAAATCCCCAAGATATAGTGCTATACAAACCGATCGTCCATAAAAACGGACTTTTATTCAATGCCCTGAATAAAAATTATCGTGTTGTAAGAAATTTTATAGAACGCTCGATAGAATCCTTTGAATTGCCCCAGTCAGCGTCTTTGCCGCTGTTACGATAGTCATACATCTTGCAATAGTGCGATACATCCTGCTCCAACTCGTCAAGATACTTTTTAACAAGCCTGTTACATGCCTCAATAAACTTTTTCTGGTATTTCTTGTCCATACTGTCTGCAGACATACTCACAAGCAAATCATAGTGAGGCATACACAGCATTTCCTGCTCTGAAAAAAGCTCTCTGAAATCTGCCGATTTTACAAACATTTCAAAAAAAGTCACCATAAGCCTCGACATTCCCCACTCAACTTTAGAGCATACAAAACAATTATTATGTATCTGTGAAACTTTTCTCTGCTTTGCAGTTTTACCCTCAAAGATGCTCTTCCGGTCAAATATGTTTTTCTGAATATCCTGAAGATGCGATTGAAGCATCAAAGCAAGCGATAATCTGTTTTTGCAGTCCCTCATTTGTTCAAAGTGAGTCTTGCAGAAACCAAGTCTGTTCGTTTCCATTCTCACATCGGGTTCCATCATAGCAGCACCCATAATATACTCGATTGTACGCTGTTCAAGCATATCCCTCATTCTGCATATCGGACAACCGCACTTCGGCTCAAATATTTCGTTTACAGGAATTGTAAGAATACTTTCTCTCATTTTAACCTCTCCTTTTATTCAAAGTTCAATTTGCAATATCAGAGCGACATAAACCAAAATTTGTTGCCAATAACAGATTGTCACTCTACTCAACTTGAATTTATTTTACTAATATAGTATAATATTTTTATAGATATTTTTCAAGTAGGTGTGATGTTATAATGGATTATAAAATTGACGGCAAAGACATTATTATTAAACAGACTGATTTTGACCTTGATGACACTCTGGACTGTGGACAAGCATTCCGTTGGATTAAAACTGATGACAATACATACAGTGGTTTTTATCTCAACAAGCCTCTTGTGATAAGCTGTGAAAATAAAAAAGACTGCCTTTTCAGGCTTCATGACACCACTGAAAAAGACCTTCTTGACACATGGACTGAATATTTTGATTTCAACACAGACTATAGTGAACTTAAAAGACGTTTCTGCGATGATGAAACTATGAAATACGCCTGTGAATATGCAGGTGGAATAAGAATACTTAAACAGGACAGCTGGGAGGCCTTGTCCTCGTTTATAATTTCACAGAACAACAATATTCCACGTATCAAGGGCATTATCGGCAGACTATGTGAGCATTATGGTGGCTATCCCCTGCACAGTGACATGAAAGATGAAACAGTTGAATCTCTTGGCTATCTTCGTTCAGGATTCAGGGCAAAATATCTTGTGGACGCAGTTACAAAAATATCCTCCGGTGAGATAGATCTTCAAAAGATTGCTCGTATGCCTATAGACGATGCACGAAAGGCTCTCATGACAATAAAAGGTGTCGGGCCTAAGGTTGCTGAATGTGCTTTGCTTTTCGGTATGTATCGTGTGGAAGCGTTTCCTGTCGATGTATGGGTTAAACGTGTTATGCAACAGTGGTATCCGAACGGGCTGCCAGATTGCGTAAAAGGCTATGAGGGTATTGCTCAACAATATCTGTTCCACTACATAAGAACAAAAAAGACGGCAGAATAAGTAAAGTAGTCAATACTTTGTAGACACAAAAAAGAATCAAGCTGCCAGATCAA
>JAUNJM010000035.1 GCA_030533265.1 Ruminococcus sp.
TGAAAACCAAATTACAGTATAATCATATACAAAGGCATTTTAAGAACTGAAGTTACAACAGGAAAGGGTTTTCTGTTCTGGTTGACAAAATGGCAGAAAATTCGTATAATATATACAGTTATCACACAAAATACACAATGATGAGGTATACTTATCTAAAAGATTGGAGAAAGCTATGTTCGGATATGTCAGAGCTTTTAAACCGTATATGCGGATGTGCGAGTATGATACTTATAACGCAGTTTATTGTGGACTCTGCAAGGAAATTGGACGCAGATTCGGGTTTGCACCAAGATTTTCGCTTAGCTATGATTTCACGTTCCTTGCACTTGTGGATATGTCACTGAACAAGGTTGAGCTGTGTGCTGAGAAGCAAAGATGTTTTGCTCATCCTTTGAAGAAAAAGTTCTGCGTTTGCTGTAGTAATGGATTGGAGTATTCGTCATCATCTGCAATGCTTCTGGTGTATCATAAGCTTAAAGATGACTTGCAGGATAAGGATTTTAAAAGTAAGGTAAGAGCGTTGTTGCTTTTACCGTTTTTCAGAGGACCATATAAAAAAGCAAGTGTTGTTTATCCCGAACTTGCAAAAAAAATCGAGGAGCAGATGATTGCTCAGCGTAAGCTTGAGATTGAAAAATGTGCAAGTGTAGACAGGGCCGCTGAGCCGACAGCTATGATAATGAAAGAAATTTTCGGTGCTTTGGGTAGTGACAGTAACAGAAGTGTGCTTGAAAGGTTCGGCTATCTTCTCGGTAGATTTATTTATATATGTGATGCCTTTGATGATGTAAGAGAGGATTACAAAAAGGGAAATTATAATCCATTGTTGCTGATATTTGATATGAAAAGCGATGATAAAAACATTCAGGATGAGCAGTTTGAAAGGATAAAAGCCTATGTCAGCGACAGTATCAACTTTACACTTGGAGAACTGGCAGAAAGCTATGTTAAGCTTGAAATAGAGAAGTATAAACCGATAATAGATAATATAATCTACCTTGGTCTGAAAAATGTATCAGACATGGTAAAGGCAGAGAGATTCAAGAAAAAGCAAAGAGAGGTAAAAGACAATGAATGATCCGTATAAGGTTCTTGGAGTTTCACCTAATGCAACGGAGGACGAAATCAAGGCTGCTTATAAAGAGCTTGTGAAAAAATATCATCCTGACCAGTATCAGGACAGTCCACTTAAAAATGTTGCAGAAGAGAAAATGGCTGAGGTAAATACAGCTTATGATGAGATAATCAACTCACGCAGGTCAGGTGGATACAGCTATTCTAATGCAGGCTCAGGATATTCAGGTGTAAGCTATAACGAGATAAGAAGGTATATCCAGTCAGGTGACGTAACAAGAGCAGACAACATGCTTGATTCTGTACCACAGAATGAAAGAAATGCTGAGTGGTATTTTTTAAAGGGAAGTGTGTGTTATACACGAGGCTGGTTGAATGAGGCATATCAGTATTTTTCAACAGCCGTGTCAATGGCACCTGCAAATATGGAATATCGTTCAGCACTTAATCAGATGGATCAGCAAAGAAACGGATATATGCGTGGCAATCCGATGGGAGGCTATGCGAATAGTACTGGTAATCAGATGGATTGCTGTACGTCGTTGTGCTGTGCAGACTGTTGCTGTGAAATGATGGGTGGAGATCTTATACCATGCTGTTAAGGGGTGAAACGCTTTGAGAAATAAGCTGGCATTCAGGATCTCTCTCGGAGGGATAATATCAGCAGTGTGTCTTATGCTAATGTTCTGTACAAGCCTGTTGCCGATGCTTGACTATACCATACCTGCATTTGCAGGATTTCTGATGGTAGTTATGATAGTTGAAACGAGTCCTAAATGGGCAGTGACAACTTATGTGGTTGTAAGTACATTATGCTTTATTGTCACACCTAACTACGAGGCAACAATGCTTTTTGTGCTGTTTATGGGATATTATCCGATACTTAAGTTTCACCTTGACCGACTTGAAAACAAAGTATTGTCGTGGACTATAAAATATGTTGTTTTCAATGTTGCAGTAGTAATATTTTTTCTTGTGTTTCAATATGTGTTTACGTCAGTTGATCTGCTTGAGGGAATGGAAATGTTCGGCAGGTTTGCAATACCTATACTCTGGTTGATGGGAAATATAATGTTTTTGATTTATGACATAGTGTTAGGACAACTTGTAGATTTGTATATAAACTGGTTCAGAAAAAAGATACTGAGAAGACGTTGATTTAAGCCTGAAAAATAGGAGAAGTCCAAATGGGAGAAAATCTTAAAATTATAAGTGAAGACGATGGTGCTAAGCAAAGAAAAGCAAAGCATAAAAAGCGAGTACAAATAATAAGTCTTGCAGTTTTAATAGCATTTTTGGTAGTTGGAACGATACTTGCAATACCAATAGCAAAGGAGATAAATGCAGACTTAAAAACGCAAGAGGGTATAGCAAATCTCAGTGAAAAGTTCAGCAAATACAGTGGCGTTGGAGGAGTTATATTTTTTCTCTGTATTCAAACATTTCAGGTGATCCTTGCAGTTATACCACCGATACAAATACTCGGAGGAGTAATGTTCGGCTGGTTTTGGGGAGGATTATTGTCATATGCAGGAGTATTTCTGGGCAATTTCATAGTGTTCATGTTAGTCAAGAAGATAGGCACACCATTGGTAGAAGCATTTGTCAATGAAAAACAAATGAAACGCTTTAAATTCCTGCAAGATGAACGAAAGCTGACTGGAATATTGATAATATTGTACTTTTTACCGGGTGTACCGAAAGATGTGCTCACTTATATCGTTCCATTGACAAAGATAAGCAAGAAGGATTTTTTTCTTTATGTTATGCCTGCAAGAATACCGGCAGTGTTCATGTCAACTATACTCGGAGGGAATGTTGGTAACGGGAATTATAAGGCTGCAACGGTAGTGCTGATAGCTTTTGCGATAGTAACGGTTCTGGGATTGTTTTTTAAGGAGAAAATACTGACAAAAATCAAAAAGAAAAAAGTATAAAAACAGGACGGCTGATATAAAAAGCCGTCCTGAAAAGTTTTTTAGATTTTTTTGAAAAAAAGCTTGACAAACTTTAGAGCGTATGATATAATATATAACGTTGATTGAGATGAATAATATTTATGCGGGTGTAGTTCAATGGTAGAACTCCAGCCTTCCAAGCTGGTCACGTGGGTTCGATTCCCATCACCCGCTCCATGCACCGATTGGTGCAATTTTTATGTAAGCGCCTTTAGCTCAGCTGGATAGAGCAACTGCCTTCTAAGCAGTAGGCCACTGGTTCGAGTCCAGTAAGGCGTGCCATATGGTGGGTATAGCGTAGTTGGTTAACGCGTCAGTTTGTGGCACTGAAGACCGTGGGTTCGAATCCCACTATCCACCCCATAAAAGCTATTTGTATTGTCCGTTGTAAAGAGCAACGGATATTTTTATATATACAAAAAACTGTATTTTGAAAATCATAGCTTCTCTGAAACCACCGTGGTGTGTCTTTCGGGAAGCTTTTTAGGTGTAAAATAGAACGTAATGAAAAGAAAAATTGCATTTATAGGTTTTTCGTTTTTGTCAGGACTTATGGCAGCATCATTCGGCTGGGGAAAGTATAATATATACATAATTTTAGCATCATTTGTACTTGCTATAATGATGTTCTTTTTTCTGCAAAAGTTCAGAGTGTATGTTACGGCGATAGCAGTGTCTTTTCTTGTTGGAGTAGTGTATATTACAGCGTATACGCATTTTTCTTATGATAGGATTATACGCTATGATAATCAGAGCGTTACATTTGCAGGGAAAGTTGAGGAATATGAATATCTTCATTCGGACTTTGGCAGGCTTACACTCAGAGGAAAGATAAATAACGATGTTTCAACCCGTATAACGTTTTTTGTTCCTGATGATAGCTATGATTATTATGATTTGGTTGAGGTTAAGTCTAAAGTCATGAGAATAGATGACAATATTAATTTCTCTGCCGAAGAATATAATCGTCCCAAAGGTGAGTATCTCAAAGGCAATGGCGATGTACAGACAAGGATAATAAAAAAGAATACTAATCCTATTATGAATGCTGTCAAAAATTATCGTGATCATATTTTGAGTGTGATGGATCATTACGTTAATGGAGATGAATCTGCATTTCTAAAAGCCATATTATGTGGTGACAAAACACAATTAAGTACTCACACAAAAACGAATCTTTATCGTGTAGGAATAGGGCATATAATGGCTGTTTCGGGAATGCATATTTCGATTATTGCAATCCTTTTTAATCTCCTGCTTGGTATGGTCATAAAAAATCGCAAAATAAAATTTGTTTTGTTACAGTTTCTTATGTGGAGCTTTGCTGTTTTTGCAGGACTTTCTCCATCTGTGATAAGAGCTGTTATTATGTTGACGGCAGTTCAGATTTCGGATATAATATTAAAAGTCAGTGATCCTATGAATACACTTGGTTGTTGTATTTTAATAATGACTGCTCTCAATCCTTATGTCGTGCGTGATCCATCATTTGTTCTGTCTTTGACAGGGGCAATTTCAATGGGAGTTATTGTTCCTGCAGTTGTTGGAAAAGTCAAGCAAACGGGACTTAAAGGCAAAATTATAAAAAGCTGTGTTGTTGTGCTTGTACCGATGTTTACCGCAACTCCCGTATTGATTCTTTTCTTTGATGAAATATCTTTGGCAGCACCAATATCAAATCTTTTGCTGACGCCTATGTGTACTTTGGCACTGGCAATTACAGCAGTAGTTTTGGTAACAGGTGGTGTCAGCTTTATTGCATTGCCTGTATTGAAAATTTCAGAGAGTATTATTCATATAGTTATAATCTGCGCTGCTAAAATTGCATCACTGAATTATTCGTATGTTGAAATATCTACACTCAAAACGAAACTGATTTTAGGTGTTTTGTGTTTTTTATGGATTTTGTTTGTGTTGAATATAAAAAACATAAAATATTTTGCAGGCTCTGTAATAACAATATATGCACTTATAATAGCCGTGTATAATTTTATGAAGATTCCGGACGTCGGAACATATCATATTGTCTTTATACCTGACGATGGAGTGTCCCAGGTGTTGATATATAAGAATTATAGCTCTGTTGTCGCTGATTTAGGTGTAAAAGGCAAGACCAATCCGGCTCTCAGAAACCTTATGGATAAAAGAGGTATAAAATCAACACAAAGTGTACTTATTATGGAACACTCTTACTATACAGGGTATCAGTATCTTGAATTGTTTTATCCGAAACAGGTTGAACTTTATGGAGATTTTTCAGAACAAACGGATATTTATAAAAATCAGACGGCGATACCTTTCGAAAATATTGTATTTTATAGTACGGATAATGGATATGAAACGCAAATTAATACTAATGCTCTTAAGATGCACAAGGATATGTTTTATCTGAATAATAAAAAATATGACCTTAAAAACGAAAAATTTCCGATTGAGATAGAGATAAGTGAAAATAACAGTGAAGTTTGGAGGCTTGATTATGGCTTTGATAAACAGTACAGACTTGGGTAAACGAATAAGAAACGAGGATTATGATAACCTCTATTATTTCTATGGTCACGATGTCGGAGCATTGGAGCTATATGTAAACAAACTTATAAATAAGCTTGTTCCGAAGTCTGATCAGACTATGAATTTGCACAAGTTTGATGGCAAAAAGCTTGATGTTGCTGAGTTTGCCAATGCCTGTGAAGGATTGCCTATGTTTGCACAGCGTGTCTGCGTTGCCGTAAATGATTTGAATATAGACTCTATTTCTAAATCAGACGGTGATGATATAAGAAACGTGCTTGCTGATCTGCCTGAAACAACGGTAGTTGTTATCTATGCAACCGGTACTGATCTTTTTAAAAACAAAAGATCGTTGACTGATAAAAATAAACGTTTCTGTGATTTTTGTGCAAAACATGGCTCTGCTTGTGAGTTTGCATATAAAAAAGCTACTGATCTTGCAAAGGGTATCATGTCAACAGTAAGTAGAAGTGATTGCCAGATCTCAAAATATGATGCGGAGTATCTTGCTAATCTTTGTCTTTGCGATTCAGCATTTATAACTCAGGAGCTTAATAAGCTCACAGCCTATGCACAGGGAAGAACTATTACAAGAGAAGATATTGACTCTTTGTGTGTGAAAAGAATCGAGTCTGACGGATATGCACTTGCATTGAATATTCTCAAGGGTAATGCGAAAATGGTATTTACAAGGCTTTCTGAGCTTGCGGAGCAGAATTATGAGCCGTTTGAGATTCTGGGAATCATCAGTTTTTCGATGTCCGATCTTTACCGTGCAAAGCTTGCAAGAGTGTCAGGAAAAATGGCAGGGGATGTTATTTCAGATTTTAAGTATCCGAAAAACCGTGAATTTGCCGTGAAAAATTCTTTTTCTGAGTGTTCAAATATATCTGCACAGCGTATCAGGGAAACGATAGAGATACTTGCCGAAACAGACTTGCAACTTAAAACAAAATCGTCCGGAAATGCTTCTGATATGCTGACGCTGGAACAGTGTGTTGCGAAGGCAATGGCTTTGCAGTGTTGAGGTGGAATGTATGGAGAAGCTGAAAATACCTTATGCGATCGTCGTTGAAGGGAAGTACGATAAAATAAAGCTTTCGTCAATAGTGGATGCAGTTATAATTGTTACAAATGGTTTTGGCATATACAAAAATAAGGAAACAGTTGAGCTTGTACGTTACTATGCCGAGAAAACGGGTATTGTTATATTAACCGATTCAGACACTGCCGGATTTCGAATAAGGGGACATATAAAAAGCATTGTTCCAAAAGGTAAAATAATAAATCTATATTCCCCGGAGATTTTCGGTAAGGAAAAGCGAAAGACCGAGCCTTCAAAAGAAGGTAAGCTTGGTGTAGAGGGAATAAGTGCGGAAAAGCTCCGAGCGATTTTTGAAAAAGCAGGGATAACAGGCGAGCTTACTCAGAAAGGCGATCCGATAACAAATCTCGATTTCTATGAGCTGAAGCTATCGGGAAGAGAGTGTAGCAATGCTTATCGCAAACAACTGCTTAAAGAAATGGGATTGCCGGAGAATCTGACTTCAAAAGCCTTACTTGAAGCTGTCAATGTTCAGTTTTCAAGAGATGAATTTATACAGTTTGTGAAAAAAATACTATGGGATATTGTGTAAAAGGTTGTTGAAATCTGTTTACGACTGTGATATAATATATTTGTAATTCAAAACATTCGTAAAACGAAAGGCTGTTTAAAATGATTACTTGTAATGACAGAATAAATCTGATTGATCTAAACGACTATCCAGTTTCGTGGTGGAACAGCATCTTGGAACTTGCTCATGAGATAATTGAAAATCCTGATGATTATAAGGAAGCTTGTAAAGGCAAAATCATGGGAACGTTATTTTATGAGCCATCAACCCGAACACAGATGTCGTTTCAGACTGCAATGCTCAGACTGGGAGGAACTATCATAGGCTTTGACAACCCTCAGACTTCATCGGTCGCTAAGGGCGAGAACATAAAAGATACTACAAAAATCGTGTCAGGATATGCAGATATTATGGTTATGCGACATCCTGTTGCGGGCTCAGTGAGAGCGGCTGCACTGACAGCAGAGTGTTCTGTCATAAATGCCGGTGACGGTGGACACCTGCACCCAACTCAGACGCTTACAGACCTTTTAACTCTCAAGGAGGAAAAGGGTACGCTTGAAAATCTGACAATAGGCCTTTGTGGTGACTTGAAAAACGGCAGAACAGTACATTCACTCATAAAAGCAATGACCTGTTTCAAGGGAACAAAGTTTGTGTTTATTTCTACAAAGGAGCTTTCACTTCCATTATACATCAAAGATTTGCTTACAGCCGGTGGATATGAGTATAAGGAAGTTACAAGTCTTGATGATGTAATGGCAGAGCTTGACGTTCTTTATATGACGAGGATACAGCGTGAGCGTTTTTCATCTGAGGAGAAATATCAGAAACAGAAGGGGTGTTATATTCTCGACATGGAGAAGATGAAAAAAGCTAAAAGCGACCTTATCGTGCTTCATCCGTTGCCGAGAGTTGACGAAATTGCGATCGAGGTAGATGATGACAAAAGAGCATTGTATTTCAAGCAAGCAAAGTATGGAATGTATGTCAGAATGGCATTGATATTGACTATTCTGAGGAATGACGGAAACCCTGCACCTTTGACATACGGTAAAGTATACAATGGGGTAAAATGTTCAAATCCGAAGTGTATAACAAATCAGGAAACGTATCTTCCAAAATATTTCCGAGGAAATGGTGATACTGTTATATGCGACTATTGTGATGAAAGAACACTTCTCGAATAATATATATGCAAGTCATTGCATAGAATAAGTAATATCATTAAAGGAACGGTGATTAATATGACGCAGACTGCAATGATAGTAGGCTGGGCAATGGCATTTGTGTTTTTCACAATTTGCGAGATTGCAACATCTACAGCTCTTGTATCTATCTGGTTGGCACTTAGCTCACTTATTGCAATGTTTTTTGCGATAGGAAACTGTAGTTTCACGATACAGCTTTTGATTTTTGTTGTGTCGTCGATAGTTTTGCTGATACTTACAAGACCGTTTGTCAAGAAAATGCAAACCAAAACAGTACATACTAATTTCGAGCTTGACATAGGTAAAACTGCTGTGGTAACGGAGGATATAAATAACGATTATTCTGTAGGCAGAGTAAAGCTTAACGGTGTAAATTGGGAAGCACGTTCAGATGACGGGACTCTAATTTCGGCAGGTTCAATTGTAACAGTAAAAGAAATATCAGGTTCAAAGCTGATAGTTTCAAAATAAATGGAGGTATTTATATGGAAGCAGGATTATATGTATTGCTGGCAGTAGTAATTTTTGTGGTTATAGTTATAATACGCAGTATCAGGATAGTCCCACAGGCTTATGTATTTGTTGTCGAGCGACTCGGAGCGTTCCATACAGCCTGGCAGACAGGACTTCATGTTATGATACCTTTTATTGATAAGATTGCAAAAAAGGTTTCGATTAAAGAACAGGTAGTTGACTTTAAGCCACAGTCAGTTATTACTAAGGATAACGTTACGATGAAGATTGACACAGTCATATTCTTTCAGGTAACGGATGCAAAGCTTTATACTTATGGGGTGGAAAATCCACTTACAGCTATTGAAAATCTGACAGCAACAACACTTCGTAACATTGTTGGTGATCTTGACCTTGAAGCAACACTTACTTCCCGTGATCTCATAAACACAAATATCACAAAGATACTTGACGAGGCAACTGACCGTTGGGGAATAAAGGTTCAGCGAGTAGAGCTTAAAAATATTCTGCCACCACCTGAAATTCAGGACGCTATGGAAAAGCAGATGAAGGCTGACCGTGAAAGACGTGAAAAGGTTATTCAGGCTGAGGCAGAAAAAAAGTCGCAGATTCTTGTTGCTGAGGGTGAGAAGGAATCCAAGATACTTCGTGCAGAAGCTGATAAGGAATCAAAGATACTGGAAGCTGAGGCCGAGAAAACTTCGATGATTCTTCGTGCTGATGGAGTGAGAGAACAGAAAGTGCTTGAAGCACAAGGTGAAGCACAGGCTATCGAAATGGTGCAGAACGCATTGGCAGAGAGCTTGAAAAAGCTGAATTCTGCAAATCCTTCAGATAGTGTTATTCAGCTCAAGAGTCTTGAAGCTTTTGCAAAGGCTGCTGATGGAAAGGCAACGAAAATTATCATTCCGAGTGAAATCCAAGGACTTGCAGGTCTTGCAGCAGGACTTAAAGGAGTTATTTCTGAGGAAAACAAATCAAATTAATATAATAAGTGACACTCTAAAAAAAGAGTGTCGCTTTTATTTTAGGCAAAAAGAAAACCGTCATTGAAAATCAATGACGGTTAATTTTATATCAGTAATTAAATTACTTGATCATTGAAGCAACTTCATCAGCAAAGTTGTCTTTTTTCTTTTCAACGCCTTCGCCACGTTCAAAACGAACATAGTCAACAACCTTGATTGAACCACCAAGAGCCTTAGCAGCGTTTTCTACATACTTGCCAACTGAAACCTTGTCGTCCTTAACGAAAGCCTGTTCGAGCAAGCAGTTTTCTGTATAATACTTGCCAAGCTTACCTTCAACGATCTTAACTTTAACCTGTTCAGGCTTGCTTGCCATTTTTGGATCTTCTGCCATTTGAGCGAGCATGATTTTCTTTTCTTCTTCAAGTGCAGAATCAGGAACATTTTCCTTAGCGAGATATGCAGGATTCATAGCAGCAACCTGAAGTGCACAGTTCTTACCAACTTCAAATACCTTGTCAGCATCGAGGTCAGTATCAATCTTAACCATAACACCGATGCTTCCACCACCGTGAACGTAAGGTACGAGAACACCTTCGAATCTCTGGAAACGACGGATAACCATGTTTTCTCTGATCTTGATGAACAAGTCCTGAAGAGTTTCTTCAACAGTCTTGTCACCACCGCTGATGATTGTAGCCTTAAGAGCGTCAAGGTCAGCAGGATTCTTTTCGATAACAGTTTTAGCAACAGCTGCAACGAAAGCTTTGAAATCTTCGTTGTTAGCAGCAAAGTCTGTTTCGATATTGACTTCAACAACAGCACCTACATTGCCTTCAACTACTGATGTAACGATACCTTCAGCAGCAACTCTGCCACTCTTCTTAGCCTGTGTAGCAAGTCCCTTTTCACGGAGAAGTACGATAGCCTTTTCCTGATCTCCGTCAGCTTCAACGAGTGCCTTTTTGCAATCCATCATGCCGACACCTGTAAGAGTCATAAGTTCTTTAATGTCCTTAACAGTTACGTTTGCCATTTATATTTCCTCCTAATATTTTAATCAAAATCAAGGCAGACAAAAATGCCTGCCTTAAGTTTTCAAATTATTCAGCAGCCTCTTCAGTTACTTCTTCAGCAACTTCTTCAACAGCGTCCTGACCCTGTCTGCCTTCGATGATAGCGTTAGCCATGCAACCAGCAATAAGCTTTACTGCTCTGATAGCGTCGTCGTTACCAGGGATAACATAATCAACGTCATCAGGATCGCAGTTTGTGTCAACGATAGCAACTACAGGAATACCGAGCTTCTTAGCTTCAGCAACAGCGATCTTTTCTTTACGTGGGTCAACAACAAAAAGTGCTCCTGGAAGAGTCTTCATGTTCTTGATACCACCCATGAACTTTTCAAGCTTTTCAATTTCGAGATTAAGCTTTGTAACTTCTTTCTTAGGAAGGAGATCAAAAGTACCATCTGTTTCCATAGTGTGGAGCTGTTCAAGTCTTTTGATTCTTCTCTGGATAGTCTTGAAGTTAGTCATCATACCACCGAGCCATCTTGCGTTTACATAATGTGCATCAGCTCTGAGTGCTTCTTCCTTAACTGAATCACCAGCCTGCTTTTTAGTACCTACAAAAAGTACTTCCTTGCCTTCTGCTGCAACGTCACGGATAAACATATAAGCTTCTTCAAGCTTCTTTACAGTTTTCTGCAAGTCGATGATGTAAATTCCGTTTCTTTCTGTGAAAATGTATGGAGCCATTTTAGGGTTCCATCTTCTTGTCTGGTGACCAAAGTGTACACCTGCTTCAAGAAGTTGTTTCATTGATACTACTCCCATTGTAGTAACCTCCTGTTTGGTTTTTAGATTTTCACCTGACGTATTTCAGGTGAATTTGTATCCTCCGTCCGGTTTAGCTTGCATTCACTCGCATCAAGCGAGAACCACTGCAAAAACTCAGACGTGCGAATTGCTTTAATATTATACCATATTCCATAGTTTATTTCAAGAACAACTTACATTTTATTTTAACAAATTTTCTACAGTGAAACTTCTTGATTTTGTGCAGATTGCATCATCTGTAAACCTTACAAGAATAGTATCCTGACCGATAAGCTCAATATCCTTGCATTTTATGATAATATCATCATCTCTGCCCATTATTCCTAAAGCCCTTGGTCTGCCGAAAACGACAAGAGATATTACATTGCCTGTAGATGTATCTATCTCTATATCGTCAACATATCCAAGTTTAAGCCCTGTTTTCAGATTCACAACCTCCTTGTTTCTCAGTTCGGAAAAACTGCATATCATATAAATCCCTCCTGAAAATGCATTTTGTTTAAATGTATGCACAAATGTGCTTGACTGATACGCTGTTTCTTTGATTTCCGTTCAATGAAAATCAAATTTAATTAACAAGGTGTATAAATATGCTTTGGATAAGGTGCTATAAAGAAATCGTAATCTTGTTATCATCAACAAAATAAAATGTTTAAATTTATTAATGGTAGAAAAAATTAAAATATTTTGACAATATCTCTTTGGCTTAAAATATATCAATAGTTCATATCAGAAAAGACATCTCTTGATGAGATGTCTTTTTGATTATATTTTCTTAATTAAGATTGATTATGAGAATTAAATAACTTATATCTTTGGCAGTTAGGAATTGCATAAAAGAAAAGCCCGATTCTACGGTAAATACGTAAAATCGGGATTTCTTTCTCTGTAAGAGATTGGTGAGCTATCGGGGATTCGAACCCCGGACCCTTTGATTAAAAGTCAAATGCTCTGCCAACTGAGCTAATAACTCATCGTTCTCACAACGACTATTATATTATATCAGAGTGTGATATGTTTGTCAAGGGCATTTTCAAAATTATATTTTTGACACAAAAAAAATAAAGAATACACCAGTATATATTACATTATACACAAATGTAAAAAGTGTATGTACGTTAAAAAATTACAGTAATCGTACAATGTGAAAATAAGCTGAAAAAAGTGTCATAGCTATTGACTTTTTAGTTCAAAGAAAGTAAAATAGTATAGTAAAATCAAGTGTTTAAAATATTTAATGGTGATATAAATGAAAAATGCGATTAATAAGTTTAAAGGTAAATTTACCGGATATATAAAGAACAATCTGTTGTTTGTTATGTTTATATTGACATCAGTAGTCAATTCGTTTATGCTCAGAGCATTCACGGTAAAATTCAGTTATAACCAGCTCAAACCACTCATGGCAGATATAGCAGTAACATTGTTTATTGGAATGTTCGGTTATTTATTTAAAACAAAAAAACAGTTTGTATATTATATGGTATGGACGGTAGTGTTTGCGATACTGAGTGCGGGCAACTCGATTTATTATACTAACTATAAATCGTTCATGTCGGTGTCACTGCTTTCGACTGCCTCACAGCTCGGTGGAGTCATGGATGCAGTTACAGAGAATATCATGGAAGCTAAGGATCTTATCTTTCTGTGGTCAATAGTAGCGATGATATTGCTGAGAGTTTATATCAGCAAAAAACGTCCTGAGTATTTTGATATACTTGCTGAAAAAAAGACAAGAATGAAGTATTTTTGGAGGACGTTGGTAACAGCACTTGTATTAACAGCAGTGTTTGCAATGACGCTTAACGGTACTGACTATTCACGTCTTAGAAAACAGTGGAACAGAGAGTATGTGCTCGGAACTTTCGGACTCTATACATACCAGATAAGCGATACTGTTTCGTTTGTCAATGCAAAGATAAACATGGTAATGGGATTTTCTGAGAGCGAAGAGGCTTTCAAGGAATTCTATGACAAAAAAGATGAAAAGAAACCTGAGAAAAAAGATAATGACTATTCAGGCATATTTAAGGGCAAGAATGTCATTGTAATCCATGCAGAGAGTATACAGAACTTTATGATGGACACATATATCAATGGCGAACAGCTTACTCCAAACCTGAATAAGCTTGCTCGTGAGGGACTTTATTTCTCTAATTTTTATGCACAGGAAAGTGTCGGTACAAGTTCTGACAGTGAATTCACATTTGCAAGCTCACTTATGCCTGCATCAAGTGGTACGGTAGCAATAAATTACTGGGATAGAGATTATAAAACAACTCAGTCGATGCTCAGAGATATGGGTTACTATACGTTCAGTATGCACGGAAACAACGGTTCATACTGGAACAGATTGAATCTGCACAAGTCACTTGGATACGATAAATTCTTTAATTACACTACCGATTTTGATATTGATGAAACAATCGGACTCGGCTTATCGGATAAAT
>JAUNJM010000005.1 GCA_030533265.1 Ruminococcus sp.
TTGATCTGGCAGCTTGATTCTTTTTTGTGTCTACAAAGTATTGACTACTTTACAAAATGCTATTGCAGTCCTTCATATTATTCATCACTCAGATATTCTTCCATAGCAATATTTATATCCTTGTAGCTGTAGCCGTTACGCACAAGAGCGTTCTTCACCTTTCTGATGCCGTCCTCATCGTCAAGCTTTCTGGCATACTTAGTAGCAAGCAACTCCACAATACGCTCAACAGTCGAGTCCTCAAACGGTGATAAAACCTCATCAGCAAGTTCCTTTGAAATGCCCCTCTGACGCATCTCCTGTACAGCTTTGTAATAACCACAACGCTTAACCTCCATAAGCCTCTGAGCAAGGTTTTCAGCATAGCGTCTGTCATCAACAATACCCACACTGACAAGTGAATCCACAACATCGTAGCAAATGCCCTCGTCATAGTTCTTTTCAAGCTTTCTGAAAAGCTCAATGTACGAATGATCACGATAGTCCATAAGATACAATGCACGTTCTCTTGCCCTGCGAAAATCGTTGGCATAATCAATCTTTTCCCAGTCCGATTCAGAAATAGACATACCATTTCTGATACCAAACTGCATAATAATCTCTGAGTTTATGAAAGCAGGCTCGCCATCAGCAAAATTAACCTGATATGTACTGCCCTTGTACTTCTCGACCGAAACAATACTCAGCATTTATCAGTCACCAAGACTGTTGATGTCAACAGGTGCGAACTCCTCGAAGTCGTCATCAGCTGAAACGGTAACATCAGGCATAACAGTGACCTCATCAGCCTTGTTTTCAACAGCCTTAGCTGCCTTTTCTTCAAGCTTAGCGTCCTTCTTATTTTTCTTTGAAGTCATAACGACCTCTTTTTCTCTTTGCTTGATAAGCTCCTCAATTTCAAGCATAATATCAGGATTGCTGTCAAGGAAGTCCTTGGAATTGTCACGACCCTGACCAAGCTTCATCTCGTTATAGCTGTACCAGGCTCCGCCCTTTTTGACGATGTTAAGCTCCGTTGCGAGATCAAGCACCTCACCGGTTCTTGAAATGCCCTTGCCATACATAATATCAAATTCGCACTCCTTGAACGGAGGTGCAACCTTGTTTTTTACCACCTTGCACTTTGTTCTGTTACCGATAACGTCTGATCCATTCTTTATCTGCTCACCACGTCTTACCTCGATTCTTACTGTACTGTAGAACTTTAAAGCACGTCCACCCGGAGTTGTTTCAGGGTTACCATAGACAACACCGATTTTTTCACGCACCTGGTTGATAAAGATAGCAGCACAATTTGATTTTGAGATAACAGATGTAAGCTTTCTCATTGCCTGCGACATAAGTCTTGCAAGCTGTCCAACATGAGTATCTCCCATAACTCCGTCAATTTCAGCCTTTGTTACCATTGCAGCAACAGAGTCGATTACGATACAGTCGATAGCACCTGATCTTGCAAGAGCCTCAGCAATTTCAAGAGCCTGTTCACCACTGTCAGGCTGTGAAACAAGAAGGCTTTCAATGTCAACACCCAGCTTTTCAGCATAAACAGGGTCAAGAGCGTGTTCAACGTCAATAAATGCAACTTCTCCACCCATCTTCTGTGTTTCGGCAATGCAGTGAAGAGCAACAGTTGTCTTACCTGATGATTCAGGTCCGTAGATCTCAACGATACGTCCTCTCGGAATACCACCGATTCCGAGTGCAAGGTCAAGTGTCATTGAGCCTGTCGGAATTGCAGCAACATCCATAGTCTTAGACTGACCAAGACGCATGATTGCTCCTGCACCAAACTGCTTTTCGATAACTCCGATTGCAGTTTCAAGAGCCTTTTTCTTCTCTTCCTTGTCAACAATTCTGACAACAGTTTTAGTAGCGTCCTTTTTCTTCTTATCAATAGCCATAAAGCAAACCCTCCTGATTTTCAAAGTGATTTTTTAGTTCACATATATATTAACACACCTTGTGTCCAAAAGTCCGTACAGTTAAACGCTCATTACATCAGTACAAAGCTTTATCTTATCTGCCTTTTCGCCAAACACACAACGGTTCACACCCAAAAGATCAGCTCTTGTACGCACGTTTGTGAAGCCGTGCTGAATAAGAATCCTCATAACCTCGTCCTCCTGGCCAATACCGATCTCAAACATGAGCAAACCACCGTTTTTAAGCTTGTCCTTGTATATTCGTGTAATATCACGGTAATAGTCAAGTCCGTCCTCGCCACCGAACAATGCACTTTCAGGCTCAAATGTTACCTCACGTTGCAATGTTTGCATATCCTCAGCAGTGATATACGGTGGATTGCATACAATAAGATCAGACATCGGCACAGCGTTTATAACGTCCTCTCTGAAAATGTCCCCATGCAAAACCTCAGCTTCAGAACCGTTAAGCCTCACATTCTGTCTGAGATACTCCACTGCCTTGTCCGATTTTTCAACGCATACGACTTTTTCACAATAAAGATTCTTCTCAAGTGCAATACCGATACAGCCACTTCCCGAACAAAGATCAGTAACAATAATCCCATGCCTGTCAGAAAGCTTTCTGATTGCAACATCAACTACCGTTTCAGTGTCCTGACGTGGAATAAGCACACCTTCACCAACCTTAAAAGGCAATCCGTAAAACTCCCATTCTCCGAGAATATACTGCAAAGGCTCACCGTTCATACGTCTTGCAGCCAGCTTCTCAAAGCGTTTTTCGATCTGCTCATCAGCGACCTCTATAAGCTTTTCAGCAAACAACGGATTGCGACAGTCAATGCCCAATGCCATACCCAGAAGCTCGTTTATTTCAAATTCGATATTTTCCTTATCCGAATCGCTGAATTTTTTTGTCCAGCACCGTTTCAATTCGCTGTATGTATTCCTTACCACTGGTCATCTTCCTTATTTTCAGGAATAACTGCTTTGAGTGCTGTAATAGCACATTCAATTTCCTTTTCATCAGGCTCTCTTGTTGTAATTCTCTGAATTGCAAGTCCGGGAGCAGAAATAATTTTTGTTATAATGTTATCGTATTTTCCTGCAAGTCTGATAAATTCATAAGCAATACCCATAACCAACGGCAAAATTGCAATTTTGCACACCATTCTCAGCCATACATTGCTCCATGGCAGATGAAACACCGTATTGACAAAAATGCTGATAAAAAGCACGAGAAATATAAAGCTTGTTCCGCATCTCGGATGAAAACGAGAGTGTTTCTTGACATTCTCAACCGTAAGCTCCTCACCATGCTCATAGCAGGTTATTGATTTATGCTCAGCACCGTGATATTCATAGGTTCGTCTGATGTCTTTAAGCAGCGTTGTAAGTGACGTGTAAGCAATAAAAATACCAATTTTGATCAATCCTTCAATGACATTTTTCACAAAGCCATTCAACGGAATGATATGATTTATTCCCTTTGAAATCCATGATGGGAACATCATGAACATCAAAACTGCAAAAGCAATACCAATAACCATAGCAATACCTGAAATTATCGGCATAATCTTATCACCGAGCTTTTCGTCAAGCCATTTTTCGAATTTTGACATTTCCTCCTGCTCATCATCAACCATCTGCTTTTCAGCCGACTTTGAAATGCATTTGTAACCATCTATCATTGAAACGACAAAATTAAAAAGACCTCTTATAAATGGTGCTTTGCGATACCACGCAACATTCTTGCCACCTTTTATTTCCCATGTTTCGAGATCAATTTCGCCGTTTGGAAGTCTGCAAGCCATTGAAGCCTTTCCAATTCCTCGCATCATAACTCCCTCAATAACAGCCTGTCCACCGATTCTGGACTTGAACTTTTCGCCTTTATTACTCATTAATATTATTCCTTTCATCTAAAGGTTCAGAGGAAATCAGCTCAATATTGACTGTTTCCTGATTATCGGGTTCTTTTTTCTGTTCAATGCACGGCAATGTTATCATAACCGTCGTACCGATACCCTCCTCACTATTTATCGTGAGTGTACCATTGTGTCTTGAAATGATCTCATCAGCAACAGCAAGTCCGATACCCGAACCACGTCTTGTCTGATTTGCCTTGAAAAACTTTGTTTTCACCTTTGGCAGATCTTCCTTAGAAATGCCTATACCGGTATCAGATATCGAAATACAAATCTCGTTATCCTGCTCATAAGCCTCGATAGAAACCGTATCTCCCTTATCTGAATACTTTATAGCATTGTCAACGATATTGATAAACACCTGTCTTAACCTGTTCTTGTCACCGAGAACAAACGGCAGCATAACAGGCTCATAATAATTCAGTGTTATTCCCAAAGCTCTTGCACGTTCCTGATAGATAAGCACCGTTTCAGTAAGCTCAGCAAGAATGTCAATAGTGTCCATAATGAGCGTAAGACGGTTATCCTGAATTCTCGAAAAATCAAGAAGCTCCTCAACCATCTGCGAAAGTCTTTCCGTTTCTGAGGTGATAACTCTCATACCCTTTATAAACGTTTCCCGATCGTTAATAGTAGTCAACGTTTCACTCCAGCCCTTAATTGCAGTCAAAGGAGTCCTCAACTCGTGCGAAATTGACGATATAAACTCGTTTTTCATTGCCTCAGTATTTGACAACTCCTGAGCCATATAGTTTATTGAATCGCATAACTCTCCCAGCTCATCATCGCTGGTTTTCTCAATACGCTCGGTAAAATCTCCCTTGGCAAACTTTCTTGTAATCTGACCTATACTAATTACAGGATAAACGATTGACCTTATAAAAAAACGTCCCGAGAAGAACATTATCAGTATGATACAAATAACAACACCCGTAATTATAATGGTCATAATAAGTATCTGTTTGTCAATGTTCTTCATTGATGTTATCATTCTCAGAGCGTCATATTCACTACCCTTGTTAGAAATCATTGATGACACTGCAATAACCTTTTCACCTGTCGGCAGGTCGAAGATATGCGATGCTATTCCATTACTTGCTTTTTTTGCATCCTGATAATCGAGCATTTCCATATTCTCAACAGGTAAAAAACCTGATGAAGTAACGTCTATCTGACCATTAATCTTGATAGCCATAAGCTCAATCTTTTCCTTTTCGGCATAGCCCTCAACCAATGAACGTATCTCAGCGTTATAGTTTATTTCACTCTCACCGTGACTTCTCATTATTGAGCTTGTAACAACGTTCATTTTTGACGTTACATACTGCTTTACCGAGCTGTAATAATAGTTTCTTATTACAACCACCAGCAGAACTTCAATAATGATAAGCATCAACGTAACAACGCTCAGGCTATTCCATAACCAGTGTTTTGTTATGCTGTTTTTACCGAATCTGTTATATCTGCCCACTTGCAAGCCCCTTTGCAGTTACTATAATTAACCTGTCAGTTTTTCTTTCCGGATGACCACTTATATCCGAATCCCCAGATAGTCAGCAGATATTTCGGATTGGAAGGTTCGTCCTCGATTTTCATACGAATACGTCTGATATTCACGTCAACTATCTTGTCATCACCGTAATATCCGTCACCCCAGATATGGTTCAGAATAGTGCTTCTGTCAAGAGCAGTGTTCTGATTCTTGAGAAAATACTCCATAATCTGATATTCTACCTGAGTAAGCTCAAGTGGAACGTCGTTTTTGTATACGATTCTACTTTTCAGGTTGACCGAGAATGGGCCTGAAGTTATCGAGGTAATCTCCTCAGGATTTGAGTATGACATATCAACACGTCTGCAAACTGCATCAACCCTTGCAATAAGCTCTGAGATTGAAAACGGCTTTGTAATATAATCATCAGCACCGATCATAAGAGATGAAATCTTGTCCATTTCCTGCGACTTTGCTGAAAGCATAATAATTCCGAGTGCAGGAGAGCTTGCTCTGAGCTTTTTGCAAACGTCCATACCACTTATTCCCGGCATCATAATGTCAAGAAGTGCAATATCGAATGCACCGTTTGACTCCTCATAAACCTTCAGTGCGTCCTCTCCGCAGTTAACATCAACAACCTCGTAACCGCTTCTTTTAAGATTGATGACAACAAATTCTCTGATAGAATCCTCGTCCTCACAAACCAAAACTCTTCTCATAATATAAATACCTCCAAAAATCCAAACATCTATTCAACAGTATAAAAGCTGTTCTGTATCTCATCAATAGTCAGAACCAGAGGCTCATTACTACCATCGGGTAGCTTCACCATATAATCAAGCTGTCCCTTTGAATCAATGATCTTATATCCTCTGTCTGCATATTCACGAACATCATTTTTACCAACTGAAGCCACACGCATAAGCTCGGTCATTTCAGCGTTGATATCACCATTGTATTTATAAAATACAATCTCACCGCTGTTGAGATCCTTTTTCATAGTAACTATATTATTCCAACGGTTAGGATATATAATAACAAAGCCGTCAGAAAGCGAATAATATCCCGAAGCCTTATCAACAATACCCTTTTCCTTGTCATAAACCGACCATGTTGACATATATTCAAGGTCCTGCTCAACAGCATTTTCATATCCAAGCATAGGACGTACAGACGGTATCTCAATCTGACCATCCTTGTCAATATCCATGGAATCATATCCCGACGGACGATTAAAGCGTGTACCAAAGCCTTTCTTGTCGACAGTAACAGGATTATAAAGCTTTCCGTCATTCAAATACAATATTTCAGTCCTTAAATTGTTATCAGCGTTGAGATAATCAAGATATATTGCCTGACTGTTATCATCAAGTCTGCCTGTTTTTGAATTCACATAAGACACCACATCATCAGACATATCAATACCATTGCTCTTGACAAGATGCTTGTTTTCCATCTCATAAAGATAAGCCTTATATGTAATGATTTCATCTACAACATTTTTCTGTATCAGTACAAACCCATTTTGATTATTCTTGCTTATGCTGATCGTTTCAAGAACAGAATAATTATCTGAGCAAATGCTCTTGAACTCACCATTGTCATAACGATATACCTCAAGAGCTTTTTCTTCACCGGCAATATTCTGATAACCGACAATAACATTCTTGTTGTTCTCAGAACCCATCGAAGATATTACCACCTTTGAAATATCTGTTCCCGGACAGGAAACCTCAGCCATACAAACCCAGTCATCATCCTCATTATTATCAAGAACACTCAGCCAAAGTCCTTCCTTTTTAACCGTGCTGTTATATTCATAAAAGACTATAGCTTCATTTCCCGCTTCATTGTCAATATTACTTACAACATAAGCAGAACGGTTATCACCGTTTTTAGGATACTTGAGTGTTATATTACTACCTATTGATTTCTCAAGAGCTTTATGTATCTCACTCTGCTGTTTAGTAAGCTTAGGAGCATTAATCAAGCCTTCAACACCAAAGCTCACTGCCGAACAGCCTGTCATAGTCAGCACTGCAAAAGCAAGTAACAAATTCAGCATTCTCTTCATATGCCCACTCCCTTCTTACTACACAGAAACCATACGGATACTGATAAAATTATTATAGCATATTCAAAAGACTTTTTCAACAAAATTAGCAAAAAACTTAAATAAAAAAGCATATCAAAGTCTGAATCCGGACTCTGATATGCAAAGTTTTATCTCTCAGCAAGAGCTATGTAATTTCTTTCAGTTTTAACAGCCTTGTATGCAGGACGGATAATTCTCTTTCCGGTAACAAGCTCTTCAAAACGATGAGCACACCAGCCTGCCATTCTTGAAACCGCAAACAATGGAGTAAACAAATCCTCAGGGATTCCAAGCATTCTGTAAACCAAACCTGAATACATATCTACATTGGCACACATAACCTTACTGTCGCCTTTAACCTCAGCAAATAGCTCAGGTGTAAGCTTTTCGACCGTTTCAAGAAGCTTGAATTCCTTTTCAAACTCAGTGTTCTTAGCAAGCTTCTTAGCATTCTCTTTCATTATAACTGCACGAGGATCAGAAAGTGTATAAACAGCGTGACCCATACCATAAATGAGTCCACTCTTGTCATAAGCTTCTTTTCTGAGGATCTTACGCATAAAGTCTGCGACCTCACCCTCATCATTCCAGTTTGACACATTTTCCTTGATGCAATCATGCATACCCATAACCTTAGCATTAGCACCACCATGTCTTGGACCTTTGAGCGCACCGATTGCAGCAGCATAAGCTGAATAAGGGTCCGTGCCTGATGAAGTAAGCACTCTGCACGAGAATGTTGAATTGTTTCCGCCGCCATGCTCAGCATGGATCATAAGCATAATGTCAAGAAGCTTAGCTTCCTCCTCAGTGAATTTTCTGTCAGGTCTGAGAGCAGAAAGAATCATTTCAGCAACAGAGTGCTCTGGAATGAGCGGATGCATAATCATGCTCTCGCCGTCAAAAGTACGCTTTTTAACTTGATACGCTGAAACCATGATATTCGGCAGCTTTGAAATAATAGAAATAGCAGTTGCCATCTCATATTCAGGACTGCGATTTTCAGGGTTGTCATCATAAGAATATAGTGCAAGAATTGATCTTGCCATTTTGTTCATGATATTTCTTGAAGGAGCTTTGAGAATCATATCCTCAAAAAAGTCATTAGGCAAAGCTCTGTTTTCAGAGATTATCATTCTGAAAGCTTCAAGCTCCTTTGAATTCGGAAGTTCTCCCATAAGAAGCAGATATACCGTTTCCTCATAGCCGAATCTGTTTTCGCTGATAACATTAGAAACCAGATCGTTAATGTTATAACCACGATAAATAAGCTGTCCCGGTATTGGTGATTTTTCGCCCTCATTGACTACATAACCGTGAACGTTACAGATATTAGTAAGACCTGCAATAACACCTGTACCATCAGCATTTCTCAGGCCTCTCTTTACGATATATTTGTCATAAAGCTTAGGATCAATGTTATTGTTATTGACAAAACGCTCACACAAAAGATTTCTTGCTGAATCATTTATCATGATTATCATCTCCCTTTCGTATTAAAATAAGTTCATATCTCAAAAAAGTAATTTTATACATAAAAAGCCATGCATATTCAATAAGATATTTTAATATTATACACCAACACCAAAAATATGTCAAGCTTTATACCATACAGGTTGATTCACATAACATTATTTTCTGCATATAATATTACAAGTCAACATGACTGCACATAATACCATGGTCAGTAATATCTATAAAAGCATAACCTGCTCTTGAGCCATCTCTCGGACTGGAAGCACTTCCCGGATTAAGAATATGCACTCCGTCCTCATAAGAATAGTGTCTGCAGTGGGTATGACCGAAAAGTGCAATTTTCGCATCAATTTCTTTTGCTTTATAAAAAAGCCTGTCAAGTGAATACTTCACTCCGTAACCATGCCCGTGAGTGAAAAGTATCTTCACTCCCTTTGCCATGAAAATATCCGTTGACGGTGCCATTGATGCGTAATCACAGTTACCCGCAACGTTCACTATCTTTTTATCAGGATACAGCATTCTTATCTTATCAAGCTCTCTTTCACCATCACCCAAAAAAATAAAAGCAGAAGCATCCTGATTTCTGTTAATAATCTTTTCATGGGCAGAAAAACTGCCGTGAGTATCCGAATATACTATTATTCTCATTTTTTCTGCCTCCATTTTAAAATCCAAAATTAAAAGGGCTTAATCGCAAGCCCATAACATCACTGTAAAATTATTATAACATAAATTTTCATAAATTACAACTGAGAAAAGGAGATCTTTTTATGAGCAATTCAAATCAGATGAATCCACAAGCACTTCAGGCATTGTTAGGAATGGCATCCAAAAAACTCGGAACAACTCCCGATGTACTGCAAAAACAGTTGCAAGACGGTACATTTGAAAAAGCTCTGAGCAATATGTCAGGAACAGATGCAACAAAGCTCAAGAAAGCGCTTTCTGACCCAAAAACAGCAGAGAAAATACTTTCTACTCCACAGGCGAAGGCAATATACAAAAAACTTCAAAAGGGCTGATAAACTTCAGCCGTCAGGACAATTCAGGTGGTGATTTTTCATGGACGATATTATGAGCAAACTGCAAAGTGTACTCAGCGATGAGGAAAGCATGAAACAGATAAAAGAGCTTGCAGGAATTATGGGCAGCGAGTTAACACAACAGGAGAAAAGCACTGTTCCGAACCCTCAGAACAACGATCAGACACCCGATTTTTCACAACTGCTTTCCGGTCTTAGTGGTATGCTCAGCAATCAGAATCCTCCACCCGAAAAAACCGACAGTAATCCTCTCGGTGATTTTGATATGACAAAACTTGCGAAGCTTTCAAGCGTTATGGCTCAGGCAAAAAAATCTGATAAAAACATCGAACTGCTCCTTGCACTGCGTCCTCTGCTGAAAGAAGAAAATCAGCTCAAAATCGACCACCTCGTAAAGATTTTCAAGCTGTTCGCCATATACCCTCTGCTCAAAGAAAACGGACTCCTCGGAGGTGATTTGTTTGGATTACTTTGATTCAAAATCCTTCAACTCCATGCAGGAAGAGGCAATAAAACGTGTGCAGGAAATGCAAAGACGTTCAAAAAATCTTGTTGGTGAACAAAATGAGCAAATCCATTCTCAGCATCATGACAACAGCTCAAAGTCTGGAGGTGATTCACAAAAGAATCAGAAAACCATAGCAGGCTTCAATATCGGCAACATAAAAATAGATGAGGAAAAAGCTCTTATCGCACTTATGATTTATATTCTCTACAAAAATGGTGCAGATATGAAGCTCCTGTTGGGACTGGGTTATCTGCTGATATAAGATACATATTTAAATGCAATTTTTCCTTGATTTTAAGTCTGTCGTGTGGTATAATATTAACAGATAAATTTTGCTAAGGAAGTATCTTATGATAAAAGCCTGGGAACACTTTAAAACAATTACAAAACATCGTCATATGGTCATACGTCACTGTGCAAAGGCAGGTATTCTTTGGCAGGGACTGTTTCACGACCTTTCAAAATACTCGCCTACTGAGTTTTTAACAGGTGTAAAGTTCTATCTCGGTGACCGTTCTCCAAACGAGGGTGAACGCTCCAACCACGGCTATTCCGTTGCGTGGATGCATCACAAGGGCAGAAATAAGCACCATTTTGAATACTGGACAGACTATGACACCGTTACAAAAATAATGTCACCTGTCAAAATGCCTATGAGATATGTCAAGGAAATGTTCTGCGACCGTGTCGCCGCAAGCAAAACCTATAACGGGGAGAATTACACCGACTCACAACCATTGGAATACTTTCTAAGGTCTAAGGGCAAGCGTATGATACACCCTGAAACCTCAGATTTTCTTGAAAAATTATTGACCATGCTCCGAGATAACGGAGAGGAGAAAACTTTTGAATATTTGAAAAAAACAAATATATACTAAAACTATAATCAGGAGGTTTAAACCATGGATAAAGCATTTGGAAACAAAGGTAATCCCGTTTTATCAAGAATGAGTGGCTATGAAGATGCTTATGCAGGCGAAAAAGCATCTTTTGGAGGCATTATTGCAAAATCATTTTATTTTCTTGCACTTATTCTGCTTGGTGCAGGAGCTTTCATTTATATGCACAGCTATTTCAGAACAAACGGCTATGATGCACTTAAACTGGCAAGAGGATATTTCATTTATGGAAATGAAATGGCCATTTTTTCTGCAGTCACTGTAATAACCTTGATTTCAAGCCTTGTGGCAGCTTTCTTACCAAAAACAGTGCCGCTGACCGGTTCTATCTATTGTGCGGGAATGGGATATGCAGTAACATTCATATCATACACATACGCTGCTCAGTTTCAGGGTATCATCATTGAAACTCTGTTCCTTACCATTCTTCTTGTTGCAATTATGGCGGTACTTTATTTCACAGGGATTGTAAAAGTCACAAACCGTTTCAGAATGATAATATACACAGCACTTACTGCAACTGTAATTGCCAGCGTTTTGTTCTTGATTATAAACTGGATCTTCCCCAACAGCTCACTTGTAAGATCACTCTGGGCAATTCAGAACGGACCTTTGGGGATTTTGTTTGCATTTTTAGGAGTTGCTTTAGGCTGTCTGCTTGTAATCTCAGATTTCGAAGCAATCACACAAACCGTCAACAACGGCCTTTCCAAAAGATACGAATGGACCGCTTCATACGGACTTATGATAAGTATTATTTATCTCTATCTGCGTGTTCTTGAACTCATTGCAAGATACTCAAGAAATAAAGACTGATAACTTCCAGACGTTATGCTCACTTCGGGCATAACGTTTTTTGTTGACAATATTCAAAATTTGCGTTACTATATATCTGAGGTGATTTGCTTGACTAAAAAAGAAAAGGCTTCCCAAATTTGCAGACTGCTGGAAGAAAAATATCCCGATGCAATCTGCTCTCTTATATACACTCAGCCACATGAACTTATGATTGCAGGACGTCTTTCCGCACAGTGTACTGATGCAAGGGTCAATATCGTAACAAAGGATCTTTTTGCGAAATATAAATCCATTGAAGACTTTGCAAACGCTGACATTTCTCACGTTGAGGAGATAGTAAAACCATGTGGCCTTTACAAGACAAAGGCAAAGTCAATAGTTGAAATGTGCCGACAGATCATGACCAACTTTAACGGTCAGATCCCAGACACGATTGAACAGCTCACTACTCTTTCGGGCATCGGCAGAAAGACTGCAAACCTCATCATGGGCGATGTTTTTCACAAGCCTGCTATCGTAACTGACACTCACTGCATACGCATTTGTGGCAGACTTGGTCTTACCAAAAACACCGAGCCCAAAAAGGTAGAAATAGATCTGCTTAAAATAATCCCACCTGAAAAGTCATCAGATTTCTGTCACCGACTCGTACTTTTCGGCCGTGAGATCTGCAAGGCAAGAGGTGAAAAGTGCAGTGAATGTCCTCTGTCTGAACTCTGCACTGCCTATAAACATAAGTAACTACCAGCAAAAACCCCTGTATCGCATGATACAGGGATTTTTATATAATACATTTTATTTAATCGTAACTCTCTTTGTAGTATACTTGCCGTTGTATGTTTTTCCACCAACAGTACGATATATGTAAGCAATTATTTAGTGTTATCCTCCTTCTGAGCCTTGAGGAGATCACGAATCTCTGTAAGCAAAGCAATAAGCACCAAAACACTTGACGAAATATGTTTTGTGCTTGATTGCAAAGTCAAGGACGTCATCAAATATGTAAAAAAATAAACAGCTATACAGACCGACTTGGAATGTATAGCTGTATTTTTATGAATAAAATCAGATCATAGACTCTTCCCAGCAGTCAGGAGCGTCAACGCCAAGCAAAGTTGCAACAGTCGGAGCAACGTTTGCAAGACCGTATTTTGTGCTGTCAGCGTCCTTGATAACATGAGTTTCGTCCTTGTCATAGATGATGAAAGGTACTCTGTTGAGTGAGTGAGCAGTTCTTACAGCAACTTCACCTTTCTTGTTCTTTTCAAGCATCTCATCAGCATTACCGTGGTCAGCAGTAATAAGTACTGTGCAGCCGTATTCATCAGCAGCCTTGAGAAGCCTTGTAAGACCAAGATCAACAGCCTCAACAGCAACGATAGTAGCCTCCATAGAACCTGTGTGACCTACCATGTCACCATTAGGATAGTTACATCTGATAAAGTCATATTTCTGTGACTTGATAGCCTCGATAACATCATCAGTAACTTCAGCAGACTTCATCCAAGGTCTTTCATCGAAAGAAACCTTGTCTGATGGAATCTCGTTCCATGTTTCAAGCTCATCAGAGAACTTTTCAGACTTGTTTCCGTTCCAGAAATAAGTCACATGACCGTACTTTTGAGTTTCAGAAACAGCATAAGAATTAAGTCCCGCATTTACAAGCACTTCTGAAAGAGTATTTGTGATTTCAGGTGGGTTAACAAGGTATTTCTTAGGAAGATTGAGGTCACCATCATACTGGAGCATACCTGCATAAAGCACCTTCGGATCATATCCACCCTTGTCGAACTTGTCAAAGCCGTCAACATCAAATGCCATTGACATTTCAATAGCTCTGTCACCACGGAAGTTAAAGAGAATAACACTGTCGTCGTCACAGATTTTGCCGACAGGAATATCGTCCTTAGCAATAACAAATGCAGGCAGATCCTGGTCAATAGCACCTGTTTCCTCACGGAGAACAGTATAAGCTTCACCGGCTGAAGCAAACTTTCTGCCCTCACCCTTAACATGAGTATCCCAGCCAAGCTTTACCATATTCCAGTCAGCCTGGTATCTGTCCATAGTGAGCTTCATTCTTCCGCCACCGGAAGCGATCTTCGCATCAAAACTATCATCATTGAGTGAAGCCATTGTGTTTTCGAGATCATCAATATATGTCATACCCGATGTAGCAGGAACGTCACGTCCATCAAGAAGAATGTGACATCTTACAGTTTTTACACCCTCATCCTTAGCTTTAGCTATCATAGTCTTAAGGTGTGAAATATTCGAGTGAACGTTACCGTCCGAAAGAAGTCCCATAAAGTGAAGTGTGCTACCCTTTTCAACACAGTTAGCAACAAGCTCCTTCCAAGTGTCAGAGCCGAACATCTTTCCACTTTCTATAGACTCGTTTACAAGCTTTGCTCCCTGAGAATAGATTTGTCCACAACCAAGAGCATTGTGACCAACCTCAGAGTTACCCATATCATCATCAGATGGAAGTCCCACAGCATCACCATGAGCCTTCAACGATGTATGTGGATAATCCTTCAAAAGCATATCAAGTGTAGGAGTGTTAGCCTCAGAAACAGCGTCACCAAGACCTGTCTTTGAAAAGCCTACGCCGTCCATAACAACAAGAACAACCGGTTTTTTTGCCATATTTCTTAAGTCCTTTCAATTATTATCTTAATCTTTAATTAGCCCTCAACAGCAGCCTGAACGATTGTGTTGAAATCATCAGCCTTGAGTGAAGCTCCACCGATAAGACCACCGTCAACGTTTTCCTTAGAAAGAAGCTCAGCACAGTTAGCAGCGTTCATTGAACCACCATACTGAATTGTTACAGCCTCAGCAGTAGCTTCGTCATAGATCTTAGCAAGTGTAGCACGGATAAATGCACAAACTTCCTCAGCCTGATCAGCAGTAGCAGTCTTACCTGTACCGATAGCCCATACAGGCTCATAAGCGATAACAGTCTTCTTAACGTCCTCAGCTGAAACATCATAAAGATCAAGCTTGATCTGACGAGCAATAACTTCCTCAGTGATGTCACACTCACGCTCCCAAAGAAGTTCACCAACGCATACGATTGGCTTAAGACCGGCAGCAAGAGCAGCCTTTGTTCTCTTGTTTACTGTTTCATCAGTTTCACCGAAATACTGTCTTCTTTCGCTGTGACCGATAACAACATATTCAACACCGAGTTCAACGAGCATATCAGCAGAAATTTCACCTGTGAAAGCACCACTCTTTTCAAAGTGAACGTTCTCAGCACCGATCTTAACGTTTGAACCCTCTGTTACAGCCATAGCTGTTTCAAGATTTGTGAAAGGAACGCAAGCAATAACTTCAACCTTTCCATCAGCATTTGCAACCAATGGCTTGATAGCTTCAAGAAGCTCCTTAGCCTCAGGTCTTGTCTTGTTCATTTTCCAGTTACCGGCAATAATAGCCTTTCTTACATTCTTTTTCATTGTAAAAACTCCTTTTTTATGTCTTAATACAAATAAACGGGGCATTTTCTACCCCGTTTTTTTTACAGGCTTTTATACCTGCTAATTATTTATCAGCGATTACATCAATACCTGGGAGAACCTTACCCTCAAGGTATTCAAGTGAAGCTCCGCCACCTGTTGAGATGTGGCTCATCTTATCTGCAAAGCCAAGCTGGATAACAGCTGCAGCAGAGTCACCACCACCGATGATTGTTGTAGCGTCTGTTTCAGCAAGTGATTTTGCAACTGCCATAGTACCCTTAGCAAGTACAGGGTTTTCAAATACACCCATAGGACCGTTCCAAACTACAGTCTTAGCAGACTTAACAGCATCAGCATAAAGTTCAGCAGTCTTGGTACCGATATCAAGACCCATTTTATCAGCAGGGATAGCATCTGAAGAAACAACTTCAACAGCGATCTCAGCGTCAATTGGATCAGGGAATGATGCAGTGATTGTTGTATCTACAGGAAGAAGAAGCTTCTTGCCAGCCTTTTCAGCCTTTTCGATCATTTCCTTACAGTAGTCAATCTTTGTATCATCAACGAGTGAAGTACCAACTTCCTTACCCTGTGCCTTGAGGAATGTATAAGCCATACCACCACCGATGATAAGTGTGTCGCACTTTTCGATAAGATTGTTGATAACGTTGAGCTTATCTGCAACCTTAGCACCACCGAGGATAGCAACAAAAGGTCTTACAGGATCTTCAACAGCGTTACCGAGGAAGTTGATTTCCTTCTGCATAAGATAACCAACAGCAGTTTCCTTAACGAACTTTGTAACGCCGGCTGTTGAAGCATGAGCTCTGTGAGCTGAACCGAAAGCGTCCATAACGAAAACTTCACCGTCAACGAGCTCAGCAAGTTCCTTAGCGAAATCTTCACCGTTCTTAGTTTCCTCAGCACCTCTGAATCTTGTGTTTTCAAGAACAACGATATCACCGTCATTCATTTCAGCAACAGCCTTCTTAGCATTTTCGCCAACTACTGTATCGTCCTTAGCGAAAGTAACCTTAGCTTCAACAAGTTCAGCAAGTCTTTCTGCAGCCGGTGCAAGTGAGAATTTATCCTCAGGACCATTCTTTGGCTTACCGAGATGTGAACAGAGAACAACCTTACCACCATCAGCAACCAACTTGTTGATTGTAGGGAGAGCAGCTGTAATTCTGTTATCGTTTGTAATTTTCCCGTCCTTAAGAGGTACATTGAAGTCAACTCTTACGAGGACTTTTTTGCCTTTTACATTAATGTCTTCAACTGTAACTTTGTTTAATCCTGCCATTATTCTGACATCCTCTCATTAAAATTTTCGGCAAAACCGAATATTCAAAATTTTGCTGTTAAAGATTTAACAACATTCAAATATATTATATAATATATCCTGCAAAAAATCAAGTGTTTTTATTCACTTTTTTACAGGAACGATCAATCTTTTTGCCACAAATTTCATCAAACACTTTATTCTTTTGAAGCGTTTATTGACTTGAATATAACTCCAACGACCTTTGGTCCTGAATTAGCAGCAATTGCATTACCTATCTGGAAAGACTCAGTAGGTGGATAACCCATTTTCTTGGTCATTGCCTGAATCATCTCATCTCTTACTGCTGTATCGTCGCCATAAATAATGCAATATGGTGTTTTCGGAATAATTTCTTTTGTACAACATTCAATAATTTTAGGAATTATAGCCTTATCACCTCTGACCTTTGTTTCAGTAGTGATCTTCCAATCCCGCATTTTCATGATAGGTCTGAGTCCCATAACTTCTCCGACAAAAGCAGCTGCTGACGGAATTCTGCCTGACTTCTTTGCATATTTCAGAGTGTAAGGAGCAAAGAATATTGACAAATGCTCAAACCAATCGTTGAGATAGTTAATGATCTCCTCTACCGACTGACCTTTCTGAGCCTTTTTAGCAGCCTCAACAACAGGGTAACCGTATCCACCAGTATAGCTTCTGCTGTCGATATTATAGATGTTCATTACACCCTTAGCGTCAGTATTTTCCTCATAGAACTGCTCTGCTGCCATTACAGAGTTACCATAAGTGGCAGAACCCTTTGAGTTTATCACAGTGTTTATAACGTCAGTGTAGCCCTCTTTATAGAGCTTTTCAAAAGTTTCCTTATATTCAAAGATAGTTATCTGTGAAGTAGTCGGAATGCCATCATAGTTTTCCATCAGTTCATAAAACTTCTCGTTATCAATATCAACACGGCTTAGATAACTTTTATCACCCACAGAAATTTTAAAGGGCAATATGAGTATGTCCAGTTCCTTTTCGTTTTCAACGCTGATGTCACTTGCCGAATCCGTAACAAATTTAATTTTTGCCATAATAAATTCCTCCTGTTTTTTATTACCATGTATATTGTGTAAGCTTACCCTCTCTGCCAAGGTCGGGATAATCCCATTGTCTTAGCACCTCGTAGCAGGCTATTGCAACCGAGTTTGAAAGGTTAAGACTTCTCAATTCGTTTCTCATAGGTATTCTCACGCAGTTATCAGGGTGTTCATAAAGTAACTTTTCGGGCAATCCCTTGTCTTCCCTGCCAAAAATGAGATAAACATTTTCATCTTCGGGATAGCTTTCTTCACTATGAGTTTTTCTGCCTTTAGTCGTAAAGAAATAATACCTGCCACTCGTCTTGTCGAAAAAGCTTTCAATATTATCATATTCATAAATATCAAGCTTATCCCAATAATCAAGTCCTGCTCGTTTAAGTTGCTTATCCGTAATCACAAATCCATAAGGCTTTATGAGATGAAGTGCGATCCCCGTTACTGCACAGGTTCTTGAAATATTTCCCGTATTCTGAGGTATCTGTGGCTCAACAAGCACGATATTTAACTTTTGCACCGTTACACTCCTTTAAAGATCCGTAAATTCAGAAAGCTCCTGATAACTTGTTAGCCAAGGCAACTGTCCTTCAAACATGATACCTTCTGTCCATGAACTACCATAACTGTAAGTCGTTTTAACCGCAAGCTCAGTAAAAGAAGTTGCTCTGTTCATTGCAATAGGCAGGCTATCACCGTTGAGGATACCTCCTATCAGAACACTTGCAAACATATCTCCACTTCCTGAATAGCTTATCGGCACATAATCATTCTTTATCTTCCAGAAACTACTTGTTTCCTTATCATATCCGATAGTTGATATACCACCGTCAACCAAAGGACAGCTTGTGATAACAACAATTTTTGCACCCTGTCCGGCAAGTCTTACAAGCCATGATTTCGCCTCAGAATTTCTGAGAGGTGCTGTCGGATATTCCTCACCGAGAAGTATAGCAGCCTCTGTAAGATTCGGCGTAATAATATCTGCAACTGCAACAAGCTCACTCATTCGTGAACAAAGCTCTTTAGTATAAGTTGCATAAGCTTTCCCACCGTCGCCCATAACAGGATCAACCACTTTAAAAGCATTCGGATAGCTTTCAAAAAAGTCAAGGCAGTGATCAATCTGAGCCTCTGACGCAAGGAAACCACTATAAATGCAGTCAAAATCGGTTCCGAGCTTTTTATAATGCTCAAGGGCAGGCGTCATAAAATCAGTAAGGTCACGCATAACAAATTCTCCATATCCCGTATGAGCAGAAAGCACTGCTGTCGGAATCGGGCACACCTGTACTCCCATCGCTGAAAGGACGGGGATTATCACAGTGAGAGAACATCTTCCCACACCTGAAATATCATGTATTGCTGCGACCTTTTTTACAACATTCATAACAAAACCTCCTTAATTCCAAATAAAGCAATGCTCACACTATCGAAAAGAACATTAGCATTAATCACAATCATTATAACACAAAACCGGATTTATTTCAATATTCGAAAAGAATTTTTCACCAATTCCACTCAAAACAGCGATGTTCACAAAAATTTTCTTGACTTTTTTTGCTCACATAGTATAATTAATTAAATGTGAGATTATAAAAAGCAGGAGAAACTTATGGCTGAAACATTACTTGATATTTTTATTGACGCATTACTCGATACTGCAAAAATGCTACCGTTTTTGCTGGGTGTCTATATTTTAATAGAATATATTGAACATCGTTCATCAGAAAAGCTTGGTAAGGCACTTTGCAAAATGGGACCTTTTGGTCCGATAGGTGGAGCAGCCCTTGGTGCTGTACCACAGTGTGGTTTTTCTGTTGTTGCATCAAATCTTTTTGCAGGACGACTCATTTCAATGGGTACACTTGTTGCTGTTTTCATATCAACCAGTGATGAAGCTATCCCGATGATGATTTCAAATCCTCACAGTATAAATAACCTGTGTAAGCTGATTCTGATAAAAGTCGCACTTGCAATTCCGGTCGGAATAATCGTTGACATTGTGATAAAGATTCTGCACATGGACAAAGAAGAAGCCCACTTCCACGAGATCTGTGCTCATTGCGACTGCGAACACCATAGCATCTTCCGTGCAGCCCTTTCACATACCACCGAAATAATAATTTTCATTTTTATTGTGAACATACTCCTTGGAACATTTATGGAATTTGCAGGCAAAGAAACTGTTGAAAAGATACTAATGTCTAATTCATTCTTCCAGCCACTTATTGCAGGCATAGTCGGTTTCATACCAAACTGTGCAGCATCGGTCGTTCTTACACAGCTTTATATTGAGGGTGTTCTCTCGTTCGGCTCGGTCATTGCGGGACTTACAACAGGTGCAGGAATAGGAATACTTATTCTTTTCAAGATGAACAGACATCACCTCAAGCAAAACATTACTATCATGGGAATACTCTATGTCGCAGGAGTAGTTTCAGGGTTGCTTATCAATGCTATAATGTAAATATCGGGCAACAAAAAAACGTCGGACTTAAAGACCGACGTTTTTATTATGTATAGGCTTTGATTATTTCAAGAAAGTGAATGCTCTTACGATCGGAGCTTCCTTAGCTTTGCCCATGCAGATCCATACAAAGCAGATTATCCTAATAACCGATAGTATGCCAAGACATACAAATCCAGCGATCGGAATAATAATAGTGATAAAAAGAATTAGTATTGCAAAAGCAACAATGTATTCAAGCACCATGATCCTTGCAGCCTGTATGATATGAAACTTAAGATACTTCGAATCGTGTCTTGCAAGAAGAGCAATAATCAATCCAAAAGTACCAAGAAGATATATGAGCATTGCAAATACCTTGTTGTCTGAGATGTCCTGAGCATCAAAGTCGGCTGTATGATCATATAGATCAACATTTGGAACAGGAACTGCTACAGGAGGAACGTTATTCTGTACAGGTGTTGGAGCCTGCTGTTGAACAGGAGCTTCGCCACCAAGCTGTGCACCACATACAGGGCAAAATACAGCAACATCATCTAACGGTCTGTTACAATTAGGACAAGTTTTCATAATAATACATCCTTCCATAAACAATATTTGCAACAAATGATACCTTACCACTTGTTACTAATTTAATTATATCACAGCTGTTTCAGATTTTCAATAAAAATTCATCTTTTTTAGACAAAATATACAAAAACATACAAGGCAAAAAAATAAAGACCTGTTATCAAACTGACAACAGGTCCAATGGAGCGGATTACGAGGCTCGAACTCGCTACCTCCACCTTGGCAAGGTGGCGCTCTACCAGATGAGCTAAATCCGCAAAATTGGTGCCTCCGGACGGAATCGAACCATCGACACGGGGATTTTCAGTCCCCTGCTCTACCTACTGAGCTACAGAGGCAACAATTGGCGACCTGAATGGGGCTCGAACCCACGACCTCTAGCGTGACAGGCTAGCGTTCTAACCAACTGAACTACCAGGCCAAAAATGGTGGGAACAACAGGGCTCGAACCTGTGACCCTCTGCTTGTAAGGCAGATGCTCTCCCAGCTGAGCTATGCTCCCACTAATTTGTTGCTTTAACAACATAAAATATTATACGCTATTTCAATCCTTTTGTCAATAACTTTTTTTAGTTTTTTCATTCTTCTCCCTTTTCCACAAATCGCATCAATAAAACTCTCGTCAAAGTAACATCTTGCACAACAAAGAGCGTAGAACACAAATTCTACGCTCTGTTTTTATATTATCCAAGTCTGAGCATTTCATCAATACATACTCTTGCAGATTTGATTTCCTCATCAGACATTTTTATCTCATAAGCCCCATCGCAGCCGATTCCCTCACAGCTTTCAAGCACGTCCATGAGTGTTGTCAGCTTCATATCTGAACAGATTATCTTCTTTGAAAGCGGATAGAACTTTTTCTCAGGCAGTTCATATTGCAAATGCTCAGCAATACTCATCTCAGTACCGATTATAAACTCTTTTGCATCAGATTTCTTTGCATAATCCATGATACCTGACGTTGAGCCAACATAATCAGCTTTCTCAGCGACCTCAGGCTTACATTCCGGATGAACAAGCACCAAAGCGTCAGGGTGCTTTTTCTTTGCATCCTCAACATCATCAACAGTAACAGACGCATGAACAGGACACCCTCCCTGCAAAAGTCGTATATCTTTTCCATGTACAGCCTTCTGAACAAATGCACCCAGATTGCAGTCAGGAATAAAAAGTATCTTATCAGCGTCCATTGACTCAACAATCTTTACAGCCGATGCTGACGTTACACAAACATCACATACACTCTTGAGCTTAGCTGTCGTGTTTATATATGCAACAACCTTGCGTTCAGGATCTTCTGCCTTTATAGCCTCAATCATATCAGGCGTCATCTGTTCTGCCATCGGACAGCCTGCACTGCAATTTGCAAGATATACTCTCTTTCCGGGAGAAAGTATTTTTGCAGTTTCAGCCATAAAATGTACTCCGCAAAACAGTATGTTAGCGTTCGGTGCTGTCTGAGCCATTTTACTGAGCTGGAACGAGTCGCCGACAAAATCAGCTACCTCGACTATCTCTCTTGCCTGATAGCTGTGCGCAAGAATACATATATCCTTCTCTTTTTTTAGTCTGAGTATTTTTTCCTGAACGTCTTTAATCATAAGAATCACCTTTATTATTTATAATAATTACGCAGATCAATACGCAACATAAAATCTGTACTGAGCATTTCCGTTCTTGTCATCTCCGACATACTCTGCCGTTTTGATTGTAATAGGTGTGGCAGGAAGTGACTTTGTTCCGTCCGGACCGGTTACACTTTCTATCGAGGTAAAATCGTCCACAACTTTCATACCCTCAGTAACCTTACCAAAAACAGCATAGTTACCGTCCATAAACGAGCAGTTGTCATTATAGCAGATAAAGAACCTGCTGTTTGCACTGTTCGGATCACTCGGAGATCTGTTCATGGAAACCATTCCTCTTGTGTGCGATAGTCGGTTGTCAACTCCGTTTGACATGAATTCTCCCTTTATTTTGTCCTTTGATCCACCTGTACCGTCACAATTCGGATCTCCCGTTTCAGCTAAGAAGTTCTCGATAACACGGTAAAATCTCAGACCGTTGTAAAAGCCCTCCTTGACAAGCTTGTCAAAGTTTTTGCAGGTTTCAGGGGCAGATTTTTTATATACAGTAATAACAAATGATTTACTATCCATATCTGCAGGCTTATCTCCCTTGCTGTCAGAAATACTGTTATCCCCACTGCTCATACTGTTGTTTTTATCAGCAGTGCCGGTGTTCGGTTTGGTACTGTTTCCACCAGTAGAACTGTTGCTGTTCGTGTTGCCCGAAGCAGAATCTCCACCATTTGTCGCAGGTTTCCCATTGCCTGTGCCCTTCGAGTCAGAACTGATTGTGGCACTATCTGAATTGCCGTTTCCTCCGGCATTGTCAGATGGGTTTCCACCGTTGCCGTTGTTTACACTGTCATCAGCGTTTACATCACTACCATTACTTGTATCCTTGCTTTCATCAGATGCAGAATCCGATGTGCCATTTGATATATTCTTGTCAGATGAATCTTCGATGTCAGTTTTACCATTGTCTGTATCACCGTCAGCAGAGCCTGAATTAACCTCAGCACCCGATACAACAGAAACAGACGAGCCGTCCGTTGTTTTCAATGACTTTTTGCTGATAAAATTCCTGTCAAATATAAATATTCCTCCCATTATTAAAATCATACACAAAATAACAGGAAGTATTCTCTTTACATTTTTCATATCATAAACATCCTTTCAATGAAAAACATATCTATTATCTATAGTAACACTAATTAATTATACACCCCGATATGAAATTTGTCAATCGCTCTCGTCAAGTATAAATCTCCATTGTTTTTCACGATATTCTTCCGTTGCATAGCCTATTCCGACTCTTGTATCAGTATGATAAGAATACTCTTTACCATCGTCCTCAATCCATATCTCAGCGTTACCGATAATATGTTGCCTGTTCTGTTCACCTGTAACACCCAGTGCCTTTGTAAGCTTCGCAGGACCGTTGAACCCAACTCCTGCCCTCAGAAGAACAGCCTGTGGCTCATCCTCATTACCTGTAACTATATTCATCAGCCAGTGCATACCGTAGCAAAGATAAACATAAATTACCCCGCTTATGCCATAAAGTACCTCAGTACGCTTAGTCCTGCCCTTGTGTGCATGACAAGCTGTGTCCTCCTCACCACGATAAGCCTCAGTTTCAGATATTCTTATTCTCACCTGCTCACCGTTTATCTCCGATACCAGGATCTTCCCAATAAGCTCAGGTGCAACTTCAAGTACATCCCTGTCAAAAAATCTGCCATCAAGCCTTTTCATCTCATACCTCCCAAAATATGCCTCCCTATAATCATAACAACCATATGAGAGTATGTATACTGTATTTTATCGGGACAACCCTTTTTCAAAAGGGTTTCCATCAACAAGTTACGGTATATACACTCCCACATGGTTGCTATGGTTATGAAAAGTTATCTATTCAATCTCCTGTTCAAGTCTGTTAAACAGGTCAGTACCGAAAAACTCTGCAAGAATTATCTCAAACGCATCACAAAGCATTTTTATAATTACAACACCGGAATTTTTAGTTATTCCATACATAATACTTTTTAACGTTGATAGTGGTACGGCATACAATGCAAAAGAAAACCACATTAAAATAATCAATCTTTTTGGACAGCTATGAGCAATCACCCTTTGACTCTGAGCTTTTCGATAATATCCTCATCAGGAGTTACAAAAAGGGTCTTGTTGTTTGTGAATATTACCATACCCGGCTTAGAGCCTACAGGCTTTTTGACATTTCTTATCAGCGTGTAGTCAACAGGCACTTGCGAAGAATTCTTAGCCTTTGAGTGATAAGTCGCAATAACAGCCGCCTCAACAATAGTTGTTTCAGGAGGTTGTATGCCGTTGCAAGAAATCACCGTATGAGAACCTGTAATATTCTTTGTATGCAACCATATATCCGTCTTTTCGGAGTCCTTGCAGGTAAGCTTGTCGTTCTGTTTATTATTCCTACCGACTCTTATCTCAAATCCGTCCGAGGAGATAAACTTTATCGGCGGCAGACCCTTAGGAGGTTTACCCTTAATCTTAGAACGCTTGATGTAACCCTGTTCAGCAAGCTCTGAACGAAGCTCAGCAATATCGCCCTCAGTAGTTGCCCTTGTAAGCGAATCGAATACCGAGTCGATGTAATCCAGCTCTTGTTCACCCTCTTTTATAAGAGCGGTGAGTTTCTTTTCAGCAGTATCAGCCTTTCGATACTCTCTGTAATACTTCTGAGCATTCTGGGAAGGAGTCAACCTTCTGTCAAGAGGTATCTTCACCAAAGGCATTTTATCATCATAAAAATCTTGTACCTCAGCCTCCACCTGGCCTTTTTCAAGCAGATAGAGATTAGCCATAAGCAGATCGCCATATTTTTTCAGCTGATCACGACCAGCACATTCTTTAAGCTCCTCACGTTGATTTGCAGTACGTCTTGATATACGTTCAGAAGTGCTGACAAGCAGTTTGAAAAGATCCTGAGCCTTCTGCTTCATACGAGCGATGCTGTCTCTCTCCGAATAGAAATAATCCAGCACCTCACAAGGAGATTCAAATTGCTTTGTAACCATAAGATTTCCGTATTGCGAAATATCAGTAAAGCAAAAATCCTTAAGCAAGCCCTCACGGTTTTTCAGCACCGTGTATCTGTTGGTACCTGATTTCAAATCCTCAGCAACCTTTTTGAGATAAAAAGCAAGCCTGTCAAAATGCTCGTCAACCATGTCCTCAACGACAATTTCATTACCCCTTGCAACGTAGAACTCAGCCTCACGAGCAAACACAGGAGAAATACCCTCCAGCACCTTCATCAACGCTTTTGGCAACGTCTGTTTCGGTAAGTTTTTCACCTTTTCGCATATCAGTCTGCTGTCATCATCAAGAAGTGATAAGCGATCATCTCTCGGTGGAAGAGTGTATGTCATTCCCGGAAGCACCATTCTCACTGCCGACATATCCTGTCCGACACGTTTTATACTATCAACGATTTTGCCCTCAGAGTTTATAAGAATGAGGTTTGAATGTCTGCCCATTATCTCGATAGCAAGCGTAAACCTGCATATATCACCCATCTCATTAGCAGAATCGAAATCGAAATAGAGTATACGTTCAAAGCCGTCCTGCCTGATATTGATAAGCTTTCCCGACGAAAGATGCTTTCTCATGAACATACAAAACATCGGAGGAGTCTTGGGATTTTCAATTTCGGCCCTTGTGATGTGAACTCTCGCACTGCCTGCACCGGTGTTAAAAAGCAGTTTGTGTCCACCCTCACGAGTTCTGATGGTAAAAAGAATCTCCTCTCTTGACGGCTGATGTATTTTTTCAACACGCCCACCGATAAGAGGCATAAGACGTTCCTTCACCAACCTCAGAAATATTCCGTCTAAAGCCATAAAAAAGTCATTCCTTTCGGATTAAATCTCATAAGCCAGAACATCCGCATTGGATTCTGCAACAGCAATTTCAATCTCGGCGAACGCTTCACCGAGCTTTGCACTTATGAGATCAAAGAAAATATTTTCAGTATAGTAATGCCCTGCATCCACAAGACAAACATCATTGTTGTAAGCGTCAATAAAAACATCATGCTTTACATCGCCCGTGATAAAAGCATCAGCATTTTTAGACATAGCAAATCCAAGCAGACTTCCGCCACTACCTGAGCAAACAGCAATCCGCTTAATGGCCTTTTGGGTGTCAACGTATCTTACAACTGTGTTTCCAAGTGCAGACTTCACTTTTTTAGCAATCTCACAAGGCATTATCTCATCACAGTCACACACATATCCAATAGTAACACCATTCTCCTCAGCAAGCGATTGACTTGGTATAAGACCAAGCTTTTCACACAGAATATCATTCATGCCACCTTTAGCAATATCAAAATTCGTGTGCATACACAAAGCACTAATACCATTTGTCGCAAGTATAACAGCAGGGTTTTCAGGATCAAGCTTTTTGAGTCCGTTGAAAATAACAGGGTGATGCGATATAACTATGTCATAGCCCTTTTCCACAGCCTCTTTTGCGACACTCTTTGTAATATCAAGAGCAAGCAGAATCCTTTTCACTTCTTTTGCAGAGCTACCTACAATAAGTCCGCTGTTATCGTAGCTCTCCTGTACCGAAAACGGAGCAATACCGTCAATAAATTCATATATATCCTTAACTGTCACCATCTCAAAAACCTCTCAACAAATCCTCGGCTGTTTTCAGCATATCTCTGCCCAGCTCCTGCTTGTCATCAGATCTGAGCATACCTTCTCCCGCAACTTTGAGCCTCTGAGCCTGTTTTTCGAGATATCCCCTGCCGACCTCATCATCAGCCCTGACACGTCCACCGTAAAGATACCTGCTATCACAAGCATAATCAGGCTTTTTGCCTATGTATTCCACCTGCATGACCGAGTATACAAACGCACCGTCAATACAAGCAAGCTCCTCACCAACATAAAAACCGTTGTCATAAAGCCACTTTCTGAGCGTCTGACTTTTCGTCATAGGCTGTAATACAAGGTTCACAAGATTCTGAGCATCCCTGAGCCAAGCACACTTTTCAATAAGTCTGACAATAAGCTCACCACCCATTCCAGCCATAACAACGTCTGTAACACCGTTTTGATCTATATTATCCAGGCCGTCCGAAAGCACAATATCTATTTTATCCTGCAAACCTGCCTTAGCTACAGTTTTCCTTGCAGATTGCAAAGGCTTCTCGTTGACATCACAAGCAACAACCTCAGAGCATATCCCCTCTTTAACAAGATAAACCGAAAGATAGCCATGATCCGTACCAACATCAACAGCCTTATTTCCTTTTATAAGTTTCGCACACGTCAATAATCTGTTATCCGTCATATCATTCTCCCAAATTTAATTAAAAACAAACGCTGTCCGAACACGAACAGCGTTTTATCTCTTTTCAAACGGACAAATTATTTACCGATATGACCATTGAGCTTTTCAACCAGCTCATCAACGTCAACGCCATGTACCATGCAAGCCTGTTCCAAAGATTCCCCTCTTGATGAAGGACAGTGCAGACAGTGCATACCCATTTCCAAGAAATACTCAGCAGTTGATGGATCATTTTCGAGAATATCACCGATTATTGAGTCCTTAGTAACTTCAAAAGCCATTTAAAACACTCCTTTAAATTCATTAACAATTCTATTATAACCAATTCAGCATAAAAAAGCAATAGATTTTTCAAAAAAGAAAGCCGTTCAAAACGAACAGCTTTTCTAAGAAATTATCCTTCTTCTTTCATTTTTGCGAAGCATTCGCTGCAATAAACAGGTCTGTCCTCTCTTGGTCTGAAAGGAATAACTGCTTCACCACCACAAGCTGCACAAGTTGCTGTATATGTCTGTCTTTCAGCCTTTGATGCATTCTTTCTTGCATCACGGCAAGCCTTACATCTCTGTGGCTCATTTTCGAAGCCTTTTTCAGCGTAAAACTCCTGCTCGCCTGCTGTAAAAACGAACTCATTTCCACATTCTTTGCATACTAAAGTCTTGTCTTCATACATGGTTTTTTACCTCACTAAATTTTAATTGTGCCCAGTCGGACTTGCACCGACACCTTTGCCATTGGCAGCAACGCTCTGCTATTAAGCTACATGGCCATACAATGCTTTTCATTCACGACCCGATCTCAAAACTGATTTTAATTTTCGTCTTACCCTCTGCATTGCATTGTCCACCGTTTTTAGCGACACATTTAATTCTAATGCTATCTGGTTATAAGCCAAACCTGTTAAAAAGTATTGAAATACCTGCCATTCCTGCTGCGAGAGTGCAGAAATGATTTTGTCATAAATTTCTTTCAGTTTTTCATTTTCCACCACGATATTTTCAGGAATCTCGGCAGGATCAAAAATATCCTCCTCAGAAATTTCTGTATTCTCACCATTTTCGATAGCAGATTTTTTCTGTAAAGCTGAAAGCATTTTGTTTCTTATGCAAACATTTGCATAGGTTGAAAACTTGACATCACGATTCTTGTCATAAGTATCAGCTGCTTTAAGAAGCCCCATAAGACCTTCCTGAGCGAGGTCCTCATACATATGCGGAGCATATTTTTTAGCTCTCATCTCAATAGAGCATATATACCTCGAAATAAGCTCCGCAGCAGCACATTTATCGCTTCTGGCTGTTATTGCAAGATACTCGTCTGAACAATCTGAAAAAACAGATGTATTTTGATTTTTAGCAGCCAATAGATTCACCGTCCGCACATATTTACATACTCAAATAATATCACAATCGTTATATATTGTCAAGCAAAATCCCTGTTTAACGATATTTTTGTAACAAGCTACATATTATAGTTCTCTCACATGGTCATATTGCATAATAACCCGGCATCAGGATTACAAGGAACAGTATTCCTGTCTGCCTGTTTCAAAAATATCTCCGCCAAAGCAGTCATTGGCAACAACCAGAGGAAAGTCCTCAACATAAAGCTTTTTGACAGATTCACAACCGAGATCCTCAAACGCAATAACTTCGCACGACTTGATGCAATTACTTGCCAAAGCACCACAGCCACCAACTGCACAAAGATATATCGCCTTGTTTCTCACGATAGCATCTCTTACTTCCTTTGAACGTTCACCCTTACCGATCATGCCACCGAGTCCCAGATCGAGAAATCTTGGAGCAAATCTATCCATTCTTCCTGAAGTAGTAGGTCCGCATGAACCGATAGCCTTGCCCTCAGGTGCAGGAGTAGGGCCTGCATAATAGATAACAGCGTCAGTCAGCTCATATGGAAGCTCCTTACCCTCATCAATAAGAGCATTTATCCTCTTGTGTGCAGCATCTCGTGATGTGTACACAGTACCTGTCAGAAAAATCTTATCACCGCATTTAAACTCTGCCGAACGTTTTTTCAATTCCTGTGCATTAACATAATATGTCTGTGACATATATTAAACCTCCCCGTCAATAAAAGAGCGAACCAGAAAAGGTTCGCTCTTTTATTAATTCTGATAACAATTATTTATTCTTGAAAATATTGAATATATCGTCATAATAATTTGGATTATCAGCAGCCTTAACTCCTGCCTTGTGCATAGCTTCAGCATCAGCCTGTGAATTTGCAGCATAGTTTGCTGAAAGTGAAGCTCTGTTTACTGAAACAGGCTTTCCACCGTTGCCGTCAAAATCAGCAGCAATAACAGTTACATAAACCTCATCAGTAGCGTTAGGATCATAGCCGTTACCAAAGATGATTTCAGCATCAGGATCAACAGCTTCAGTAATAGCATTTGTCAATGCATCAATCTCGTCAACAACAATATCCTCAGACATTGTGATATTAACAAGCAATCTCTTTGCACCCCTGATAGATGTTTCGAGAAGATCGCTTGAAATAACCTGAGCAACAACGTCCTGAACCTTATCCTTGCCTGTTCCATGACCGATAGCCATGTGAGCAAAGCCGGCATTCTTGATGATAGTTGTAATATCAGCAAAGTCAACGTTGATATCATCATGTCTTGTAATGATTTCAGCGATTGAAATAACATCGGTTTTAAGTACTTCATCAGCAAGTGCATATGACTGACGCATTGTCAGCTTCTGGTCACCTGTAAGAAGATTCTGGTTAGGAATAACAATGAGAGCATCAACGTGTTCAAGAAGTTGCTCAATACCCTGTTCAGCCTTTTCCATTTTCTTAGGGCCTTCAAAATTGAAAGGCTTAGTTACAACAGCAACAGTAAGCTTTTCCATCTCCTGAGCAATCTGAGCAACAACAGGTGCAGCACCTGTACCTGTTCCGCCACCCATACCGGCAGTTACAAATACCATATCGGCATCTTTGATAACCTCAGCGATTTCCTCCTTGCTTTCCTGAGCTGAAGCAGCACCGATCTCAGGCTTTGCACCTGCACCAAGGCCGTGTGTAAGCTTTGCACCGATCTGGATCTTTTCAGTAGCCTTTGAATTCTTGAGAGCCTGAATATCTGTATTGATAGCAATATAGTCAACATTACCTTCAATGCCTGCACCAGCGATACAGTTAAGTGCGTTTCCACCGCCGCCACCGACACCGATAACCTTGATCTTTGCCCCTTCCATTGGAGCCTCTACATACTCATATGACATTTGACATCCTCCTAAAATTATCTTTTTAGTTCATTTTATTCCTATTATTGGCATAAAGCCATTCCATTCACATATAAATAGACATTTTATATAATATCATAAATACGTCAAAAAGTAAAGCGGTTATATAAAAATTATCTTAAATTTATGTTAATATTATATTAACATCAGCATATTCGCCTGTTTTTTTGTACTACTGCCAGTCAGTATAAGCTACATTTTCATCTGCATACTGTTCTTCATGTGCATCTTGCTGTATTGGTTCACCATCATCATAGTTCTCATCTGAAACATCATCAGACTCATCAGCATTCTCAATCTGAGATGGTTTTTCAGCATCGTTATTATCCTCATGTTTCTTTGAATCGCTGTCAGGAATAGCTGAAATACCACTGTTCATACCATTATATCTCAGAATCCCCTTGAACTTTTCCGAAAGTTTTTCATCAATAACAGCCTTTACATATTTAAGCTTGTAGTCCATATTAACAGAGCTTCCGATATAAATTCTTATCCTGTCGTTATAGCATATCTGAATATTCGTTCTGTCAGTAAGATCTATCTCGGTTATTTTCTTGTATCCGAGCTGGTCCATCTGCTTTAACAGATCATTGAAGATCTTTGTTTTAAGAGTATCCTTAGTTTCAAGCCTGTTGCCTGCAGTAACGTTTTTCAGATCAAGTCCCTTTACAACAGGAATACCCTTTGTCCTGTTCTCGTTACCACATTCAAGCAACTTTCCCGATTTTGAGATGACATAATATTTGTCCTTGAACTCTATATCACCGGCTTTCTGAGCCTCAGTGACATTGATGATAAGCTTTGAAGGATAACTCTTTTTCACTTGAGCCTCATCAATATAAACCAGATATTTTTTCAGTCTTTCGGATATAGCATCAGTATCCGTCCTCATAAGATTGCCCTCCTCGGACACTCCTCCAACGGCAAGAATCTGTTCTTTTGTATAAAGAGTAACACCACTTATAGTTACATCATCAGGTCCATACTGAAAAAACACTGTCATGCAGAGTATAAGCAAAAGAACCATTGCAGCAACAGCCGCAATAGCATAATAACTTTTCAGATTGCTTCTTCTTTTTCTTCTGTTGACCTTAACACGCTGACCGTTGATTATCTTATATTCACCGGTATCGTGATATGATTTTACAACATCTTTCATTAATCTCGTTCCTTTTATATAATGCTACGGATTCAGCATCTGCATATCCTTGCGCCGACTGAACCGAGCTGTTTTTCTATATTCTCATAACCTCTGTCAACAAGTTTGACATTTGATATTACCGTTTCACCATCAGCAGCGAGTGCTGCAATAATAAGTGCAGCTCCACCCCTGAGGTCAGTAGCGATAACATTTGTACCAAACAATCTTTTTACTCCCTCAACAACTGCAACCTTTCCCTCAACCTTTATATCAGCACCCATTCTCACAAGCTCATCAACGTGCCTGTAACGGTTTTCAAAAATATTTTCGACAATAACGCTCGTTCCCTGAGCCTTGGTAAGCACTGCCATGATTATGGCCTGAGCATCAGTCGGAAATCCCGGATAAGGCATTGTCCTGATTGTCTTGACAGCCTTGAGAGCTTTTTTACCGTTCAGATAAATATTGTCGTCATAAACAAAAACGCCACAGCCCATCTGTTCAAAAACGGGGAGAACTGCGTCAATATCCTGAGGTCTGCTGTTTTTAAGAGAAATTTCTCCTCCTGTAAGAGCAGCCGCACCAAGCAGTGTACACGACACTATCCTGTCAGGCATAACACTGTATTCACAGTCATGAAGCTCTCTTACCCCCGTTATATAAATAACACTTCCTCCATGTCCGCTTATCCTCGCACCACAAGAGTTCAGAAACCCTGCCAGATCAGAAATCTCAGGCTCTCTTGCAGCGTTGTATATAACCGTATCGCCCTTTGCAAGACAAGCGGCAAGCATAATGTTCTCCGTCGCACCAACAGACGGAAACGAAAGACTTATCTTGGCACCCTTGAGTCCCTTAGGGCACGAGCAATCAAGCACTCCATATTCTTCCTTTATCACTACACCCATTTGTCTGAGTGCAGAAATATGCATATCAATAGGACGTGGACCAAGCTCACACCCACCCGGAAATGAAAGTGAACATCTTCCCATACGTCCGAGAACAGCTCCCAGAAAAACGATAGATGACCTCATCTCACGCATCAGATCATCAGGAACATAGCTCCTTGATATTGTATCAGGATCAACAGTTACCGTGTTTCCGTCAAAGCTGCACGAGCATCCAAGACAGGTCAGTATCCTGCAAGCAGCGAATACATCTGAAAGTCTTGGGCAATTATGTAGCGTAACTTTGCCTCTGGAAAGAACACATGCTGAAAGCAAAGGCAAAGCACTGTTTTTTGCTCCCTGCACAGAAATTTCACCATTTATCCGTATTCCACCCTCTATTTTGAGCCTTTGCATAAAGCTTCTCTCCCTTACAAAGAAATTCATAAACTATATTATGCAATTTCGTTATGCAAGGTGAAAAGCCGACCTTTTTAGTCCACTTTCAAAAGTGGTTTTATCGCATTATATATTCTGTCATCAGTATCGCTGATATTAAGCTCTGCAGAATTGCGTGAAAGCACTTCAAGCTTTTCCGGATCACTTATCAGCTCACTGACTTTATTGATAATAGTATTCTCATCTAAATCCTTTTCTTCGAATACAAATCCTGCACCTGCATTCTGCAAAACCATGCCGTTGTGATACTGATGATTTTCAGCAACCATCGGTGACGGGATAAGTATCGCACCTCTGCCAACTGCTTCAAGCTCAGCAAGTGTACTTGCACCACACCTTGTAATAACAAGATCGGCAGCAGCCATACAAAGAGGCATATTTATATATTCTTTTATAATAAGCCGAGGATTATTCTTAACGTTGATGCCCTGTTCTTCAAGCTTTTCAACATAGTCCGAATATTCCTCATAAGTACCATACGAATGAACATGATTTACCTTTATATTATTGTCCTGATACCATTTGAGAAGTCTTGCAATATTTTCATTAAGAACCTGAGATCCAAGACTTCCACCTGATGACATTATGCAAATCTCGTTTTCACTGAAACCAAGTTCTGTTTTAGCATCAACTCTGGATTTTTTCTCAAAAGCTTTTCTTACAGGCAACCCTGTAACCACAACTTTTGACATGACTGACGGATCAAGATTCTTTGTTTCCTTGACAGTCAGCATTATCCTGTCAACTTTTTTGGAAAGCAGTTTAGTTGTCACACCTGCAAAGGCATTCGCCTCATGTATAGCAGTCTTTATACCCATCTGAGCAGCTTTTCTCACAATCGGGCCCGAAACATATCCACCTGTTCCGATAACAAGATCAGGCTTGAAATCTTTTATTATCCTCTTAGCCTGTTTACCTGTACTGCAAAGATAATACAAAGCCTTGAAATTTCTCTTTATATTCTCAGCATTTATCTTTCGCTGAAAGCCCTCAACCATAATAGGCTCAAAACGATAACCGTTTTGTGGAATAAGCTTAGCCTCCAGCTTTTTAGGATTCCCGGCAAAACAGAACTCAGCATCAGGATGATGTGATTTTATAATTTCTGCAATGGCAAGTGCAGGATTGATATGTCCTGCTGTACCTCCGCCTGCAAGTAAAACTCTCAACATAAAACTATCCTCTCCGTATCCATTTATGCAAACTACTTAGGTATATTGCCCTGTCGTGAAACGTTCAGAAGAATACCCACTTCCAATAGCTGAAAAAGAAGTGCTGTACCGCCCGAACTGAAAAACGGCAGTGAGATACCTGTGTTCGGGAACGCATTGCAGGCAACAGCAATGTTAAGCAATGCCTGAAAGCCTATCTGCATAACTATACCGACACTAAGGTACATTCCGAATCTGTCCTTTGACCTTGAAGCAATATAGAATCCCCTGAGAATGAACAGCAAGAACAGGATAATAACTATCATTGCACCGATAAATCCAAGCTCTTCACAGATTATAGAAAAAATAAAGTCGTTCTGAGATTCAGGAAGATAAAGATATTTTTGTCTTGACTGTCCGAAACCGAGTCCGAAAAGTCCACCCGAACCGATAGCGAGCAACCCCTGATATGTCTGAGCTGTTTCACCTCTGATGTCGGACATCGGGTCAGTCCAGCTCTGGAATCTTGTCGAAATATACGAGAACTTATCAGGCACCAGTATGCCCAGCACAAGTGCAGCTATTCCCGCTAATATCAAACCAATAATGATAAGCCCCCAGAAATACTTTCTCGGAATATCACTTATAAACATCATTGTCAATCCGATAAGTGTAATGATAAGCATCGCAGAAATATGTCTCTGAACAACAAGAACACCACAAACGCTTGCAAGAATTATCGCAAACGGAACGGTAGCATAATACTTGTTCTTGAATTTAGGAAAATTCACTGCCAGTATGTACGCAAAAATGATAATAAACGCTATTTTAAGTAACTCTGACGGTTGAAACTGAAAACCGGCAATACTCAGCCATCTTTTAGCATCCGCCTTTGACACACCGAAAAACGCAGTATATGTCGTAAGAGACAGTGCAAATATGAACGACAAGAAAGCTATCTTTGTATTCTGGAAAAAGTGGTAATCAAGCACTGAAAAAACCATCATGCCTACCACACCGATAGAGGCGAAAATCGTTTGTCTTTTGAGATAATGATAACCATTTCCGAACTCGTCTATACTCGTAGCATAGCTTGCCGAAAACAACATTGATATTCCAAAAACCAGAAGCACCAATACAAGTATTAAAAAAGGTTTATCTATTTCGCTGAGAATAAATCTGAAATTAAAAGACTTTCTTGCCTGTGCAACAGGCTGTCTGGGACGTGGACGACTGTGGACTATTGTTGAACCGTTACGTCCTGACTGTTTATCTGCCAAAATAAAAACCTCCTTTTACCTATATTTTAAAATCATATTATCCCAGGTTATTGATAACTTCTTCAAGCTTCATTCCACGACTGCCCTTGAAAAGCACCGTGTCACCCTCTTGAAGCATTGCTTTAAGGTATTCTGCAAGCTCCTCTCTTGTTTCAAAGTGAGCACACTTGTCTGCACCAAAGCCCTTTTTAACAGCTCCTTCAATGTAATATGCAGAGTCACTGCCAAAGCATAAAAGCATATCTGCAGATGAATCAGCAACATATTCGCCGACAGTTCTGTGCAGAGTCTTTGACATCTTGCCAAGCTCAAGCATATCTGCAAGTACGCATATCTTTTTACCCTTTTCTTTAGTGTTTGAAAGCACATTGATAGCCGCTTTCATCGAATCAGGCGAAGCGTTATAGCAGTCAACAATAAACGTCTTTCCGTTTGACTGCTTTACATTCTGTCTTAAACCATCAGGACGGTATTTTGCAATACCTGAAACGATTCTCTCAGGCTCAATATCAAGCTGAAGTCCAACACAGAACGCTGCAAGAGCGTTTTTGACATTATGCTCACCCATACAATTTATAACGGCATCTATCCTGCCATCAGGATAATTTATAACAAAGCTTATGCTGTTTTCATCACTTTTGATTTCAGTAGCATAAACATCACAATCTTTTTTCTTGACAGAATAATAAACCACTTTTCTACCATCATGAATCTGAGCATTCCTCAGCATTTTATCATCATAACAGAGAATAAGAGGAGCGTCATAATCAGCACCGTCCAGAATCTCCATTTTCGCTTTGAGAATATTCTCCTGAGTTCCGAGATTTTCAATATGTGAAAAACCGATATTAGTTATAACAGCAATATTAGGCTGAGAACACATCGAAAGCCTTGAAATCTCTCCCAGATGCGACATTCCCATTTCTATAACAGCAGCAGTATGCTTGCTTTCAAGTCCGAACAATGTTTTGGGCAGACCAATCTCATTGTTATAGTTGCCCTCGGTTTTGAGTGTTTCAAACTTTTCGGAAACAACAAGTGAAATCATTTCCTTAGTAGTAGTTTTTCCAACACTGCCTGTTATTCCGACAAGTGGAATGTTAAATTTACTCCTGTAGTATGTTGCAAGATCAAGCAAAGCCTTGCGTGTTGAGTCAACAATAATGCACTTTGCATTCTCAACAGCTCTCTCGGTAATAACAGCTTTTGCACCCTGTTCCATGGCCTTTTTTGCAAAATCGTGTCCGTCAAAATTAGCACCCTTCAATGCTATGAACACAGAATTTTCTATTTTTTCTCTGGTATCGGTTGAAATACTCTCAACAAAAGCATCTGACGGATAGCCAAAGCTTCCGTCAACAGCCTTTACTATTTCAGCCAATGTCATCTTTTCCATAACTATCTCCAATCAAAATCTGATCTTTATCAATCAAGCTCTGCAAGTGCCTCAGCGACTACTTCTCTTTCGTCAAAGTGTATCTTCACCCCACCTGCAAGTATCTGATAATCCTCGTGGCCCTTGCCTGCAAGAACTATCACATCATCCTTTTCAGCATTTTTTACTGCCCAGTGAATAGCCTCTCGTCTGTCGCATATCTTGACATATGGCGTATTCTTACCCTCAAGGCCTTTGAGTACATCACTGATAATATCCTCAGGATCTTCATTTCTCGGATTATCCGATGTAACGATAAGAAAATCCGCATTATCAGCAGCAGCCTGAGCCATAAGTGGTCTTTTCTTTGCATCTCTGTTGCCACCACAGCCGAACAGACACTTCACCTTACCCTTTGCCGAGCCTTTTATAGCTTTCAGCACGTTCACAATAGCATCAGGAGTATGAGCATAGTCACATATAACAGTAAAATCCCTGCCTGTAGGAACAACCTCTGCCCTGCCTCTGACACCGTTCATTGAATTTATAAATTTTATCGCCTGCTCAACGTCAAATCCAAGCGTTTCACAGCAAGCGATAACAGCAAGCGAATTTGAAACGTTAAAAAGTCCCGGCATACTGAATGTTACATTATGTTTTTCCTTGTTGTCAGCAAAAACATACTTCACACCGTCAGACGACAGAATAATATCCTCAGCATAAAAATCAGCAACTCGCTCAGCCGAGAAAGTCTTTGCAGGACAAGGAATCTCACTGAGATAACGTTTACCTGCCTCATCGTCAATGTTTATAATAGCATTATCGGCAATATCAAAAAGCATTTTCTTTGCCTGATAATAGTTTTCCATAGTGCCGTGAACATCAAGATGATCCTGTGTAAGATTCGTAAACACTCCCACCTTGAACTGACAGCCCTCAACACGTTTCTGTTCAAGCCCCTGTGATGAAACCTCCATGATGACATATTCACACTCAGCGTCTGCCATTTTTCTGAACAGTTCAAACAAATCATAAGGCTCAGGAGTCGTTCTTGCAGTAGGAATTATCTCCTCACCGATCTCGTTCTGACAAGTACCGATAAGACCTGCCTTACATCCGAAATCGGTCAGCACCTTTTTCAGCACCGTTGTTATGGTAGTCTTTCCGTTAGTACCTGTAACACCGATAAGCTTAAGCTCCTTTTCAGGATTGCCGAACCAGTTTGCACAAAGTCTTGGATATGCACCTCTTGTATCTGGGACAATTATCTGATTTTCAAGTCCCAGATCCTGTTCAACAACAACCACAGATGCACCTTTATCGAGCATCTGCTGTGCAACGGAATGTCCATCAAAAGTGTTACCCTTGATGCAGACAAACATAGCTCCCTTCGGGAACTCTGTTCTGTTATCGGAAGTTATCGCTGTAATTTCAATGTCAGGCAAATCAGTCTGTGCTATGCCTTTTATCAAATCATAAAGTTTCATTTATCATCAGTCCTTATCACAAATTACTGAGAGCCGACACTGCCCTCGACAAATGTTACTGTTATTGCCGTTCCCTCAGGAACAATAGCTCCCTCAGCATAATTCTGGTCATAGGATGCAATAGCACCGTTTTCATCAGCACCTGCACCAATTACCGAAAGATTCAATCCATAGCTTTCAAGAATCTGCTTTGCCTGTTCTCTTGTCAAACCCTGAATATTCGGAACTGTCACCGTATTTGTATTATAAGATTCGTCAGTATAAAGTACAACCGAGCTTCCACGTTCAACAGAAATACTTGTCGGCATCTGCTTAACAACCGAATCACCGTCACCAACAACCTTAACGTTAAGTCCGAGGCCTTCGAGTGTCTTTGTAGCGTTGGAAACAGAATCGAGTTCAACATTCGGTATAGCTATCTGCAATTTTTCGAGTTCTTCCTCAGTATATTCAGGGAAAAGTCCCAGATACGGCAAAACATCCGAGAATACTTCAACGCATATCGGAGCTGCAACAATGCTTCCGTAGAAGTCGCCACCTGTCGGGTGATCGACCATTACAAGCATTATTACCTCAGGATCATCAGCAGGTGCAAATGCACAGTATGACGAAACATAAGTTTCGCTGTTGTCTGTATCGAGCTTCTGTGAAGTACCGGATTTACCACCGATTCTATATCCTTTTATGTAACAGTTTGAACCGGGCTGTCCGCTTACAACTCCCTCAAGAATCTCACGCATTTCTTTTGAAGTTTCCTCTGAAATGACCTGTCTTTTAACCTGAGTATCAAAATCCTTTACAACATTTCCATTGGAATCAGTAATCTTGTCAACAATCTGTGGAGTTATAAGATAACCGCCGTTGATAACTGCTGAATAGGCAGTTATCATCTGTATCGGAGTAACCTTATTCGTCTGACCGAACGATGATGACGCAAGTTCAACACTACCCATTCTTGAAAGTGGCATATAAATACTGCTCACTTCACTCGGTAGATCAATGCCTGTTTTTTCGGTAAGTCCATATGCTTTGAAATACTCACTGAACTTTTCTGCACCGAGTCGCTGACCTATCTGAACAAAGGCAGGGTTGCATGAGTTGAGCATCGACAATGCAAGATTCTGAGAGCCATGGTCATTTGTTGACCAACAGTGAATCTTGTAGTCCGCAACCTGAATGAAAGTGTTACACGAGAAGGTATCCTGCAAAGAAATAGCTTTCTCCTCCAGAGCAGATGAGCCTGTTATAACCTTGAATACTGAGCCCGGGAAATAAAGCTCTGAAATAGCCTTGTTCTTCCACTGAACAGACCATGCATTGAGTCTTTTCTCTGCATATTCCTTTGATTCCTCATCCATTTTTGCAAGCTGTGCAGAAATATCCTTGTCAGTGATCTCAGCAGGAGAATTCGGATTATAGCTATAATTTGTAGCCATAGCATAGACCTGACCCGTTTTCGGATTCATAATGATTCCGCAAGCACGTTCAGTAGGCTTATGCATATCAACAGCCTTCTGCAAAGCAGTTTCAAGATGATACTGGATATTCACATCTATATTCAGATGAAGCGAATTGCCGTCCTGTGATTCATAGCTCTGCTTGTATCTGTATGGTATCTCAGTACCGTCACGGGCAGTAGCCGTTACAACACGTCCGTCAACTCCTGCAAGATAATCGTCATAATAAGCTTCAAGACCATAGATTCCGTTGCCGTCATAGTCAAGGTGGCCAATAACATTTGATGCAAGTTCATTCTGAGGATAGATTCGTCTTGTTGTCGGATCACATCTTATACCGTCAAGCTCCTCATCAGAAAGATACTTTTCGATCTTTTCAGCAACACTCTTTTCGATCTCTCTTTTAAGCACAACATACTGACATTGCTCATCAGCAATTTTTTCTTTTATGTCACCTGAATCCATTTCAAGAGTCTGTGCAAGAAACGCAACGAGGTCCTGAAAACACTGTTCTGACGTTTTTGTTTTTTCAAGTACTTCATTGTATTCCTTTATCTTTTTTGCACTTTTGGACTTCTTGATGAGACCCTTATAGTTCTCAATAATCTCATCTTTCTGAGAAATATAGTCCTTCCAGAGCATGACCTGATCGCAATATACGTTATACATCGTTGCACTCTGAGCAAGTACCTGATTGGTACTGTCAAATATCGTTCCTCTTGACGCCGGAACGACCGTGCTTCTTACCTGCTGTGATTCTGCAAGTTCTCTCCACTTATCCGATTCCGTCACAGATATTCTGAATATGCTGACGCTGATATACACTGCGATAATAATCAATAGCAGATTCACCCACAGGTTTAATCTTTTTTTCATAAGGGTTGTCGGTCTGTCTGTCATAAAAGCTCCTTTCGCTCAACAGAAACATACCGGAAAGTCTATAAATCTTTAAACTAAAACATCTTTCCGTACACAAAACAATACAACAAGAAAGCTAAGCACAAAATGTTGTCCCTAACTTTCTTTATAGCTATTCTATTTAATTATAATCCGATATATTCCAGAACATCGGAAAACCACCTTGTGATTTTCACAAACACATTCGTGTTATCGGTATCTATTACCTCCGCAATCGTTTCTTTTTCGACTTCAACATATTCTATCTGCGACTTATCAAGCTTCTGAAGTCCGAGTTCCTTTTCGGCATACTCCTCGACCTTGATCAGCCCTGTTTTTGAGTCGATCTCCGATTTAAGGCTTATATTCTCATCATTGAGCAAAGCAAGCTCATTTCTCATCTGTGACTGCTGAGCATAAAGGCTTGAAAGCTCAACCCGTCCATATATCATCGAACACATCATTGCCAATGCAACAAGTGCCAACGAGATAATACCGACAGTAGTTATTCTTTTGTTACCGGCTTCTGCATTTAGACGATGCTTTATCTTTCGTGAATGAGCAAGCTCCTGCTCATCATAGACAGCATAATCAAATGCAAGATTATTTGTTTTTGCCATTATTTATAACCCTCTTTAATACGTTCCTGTGTTTTTATATTCTGATTTTTACTAATCTTTTATTCTTTCAATAATCCTCAACTTCGCGCTGCGACTGCGACTGTTCTCTGCAAGCTCCTTTTCAGAAGGCTCAACAGGTTTCCTTGTAATAAGCTTACCCTCAGGCGTTCTTCCGCAGACGCACTGAGGAAAATCAGGAGGACATATACAACCCTTTGTATACGAAACAAATCTTTGTTTCACCATTCTGTCCTCAAGCGAATGGAATGTTATAACTGCAAGACGTCCGCCTTTTTTGAGCAAACCGAAAGCTTTATCAAGTGCAGCATCAAGATGACCAAATTCGTCATTAACTGCAATTCTTATTGCCTGAAAGGTTTTCTTGCATGGATTTTTTTCTCGTCTTACTCTCTGAGGCACTGAGTTTTTGACAATCTCAGCAAGTTCAAGAGTTGTTTCTATAGACTTGGATTCTCTGATGCTTACGATGTTCTTTGCGATAGACGAAGCAAACTTCTCCTCACCGTATTCAAACAATATTCTGCGAAGCTCATCATAGCTCCACGAATTGACAACATCCTTAGCCGAAAGCCCCTCACTGCTCATACGCATATCAAGAGGTGCATCCTGATGATAAGAAAAGCCTCTTTCGCCATTATCAAGCTGATAGGAAGACACTCCCAGATCAAGGAAAATTCCATCGACCTTTTCAATGCCCAAACCTTCCAGCACCGTGTCCATGTCAGAGTAATTGGACTGAATCACCATAGCAGGAAGCCCTTCAAGTCTTTCTGTTGCAACTTTCACAGCCTCAGGATCACGATCCAGAGCAATAAGCCTGCCTCCAAGCTTTTCATCAAGCTTCTGAGCAATAAGCCTTGAATGACCTGCTCCTCCGGCAGTACCATCGACGTATATTCCGTCATGCTTTATATTGAGTCCCTCTATTGATTCATCAGGGAGTACAGATATATGTTTGAATTCCACTTAAAAATCCAGCTCCTCCAGAGCGTTCATCATCATTTCATCATCGACGCTTTCGTTAAGCTCGTCCCATTTCTGCTTATCCCAGATTTCACATCTGTCAGAAACTCCTGCAACGACAATTTCTTTTTCAAGGTCTGCAATAGCTCTCAGATTTTGCGGAATAAGGATACGCCCCTGTTTGTCCGCTTCAACCTCAACAGCATTAGCCATAAAAGTCCTCTGAAGATTCCTCGCCTTTGCCATAGGGAGAGCCTTGATCTTTTCAGCTCTTACCTCAAACTCCTCAAGTGAATACACAAACAAACAACCGTCAAGACCTTTTGTTACGACGAACCTCTCGCCGATTATTTCCCTGAGCTTTGCGGGAAAAGCCATACGACCCTTTGCGTCCATTGACTGGTTATAAGTGCCTTTGAGCATACTCGTCAGCAAGTTGTTCGCCTCCTAACATACAGTAATAATTCAGTGTGATGTGTTAAAGGGATTGATCACCACCTTTTCGCACCATTCACCACCTAAAACAATTATACACCATATATCAGAAAAAAGCAATCGTAATATTTGCCAAAATAAAATAATTTCAACATTTAAACGCAAGTAATGATGTTACATTCAAGTCTTTTCACAGCGATTTTTGTAACTTTTCCTGCATCAAAGTTCACTGATTTGTAATTTGTAAACATTTAATTAACTCAAACAGCCTGAAAAAAACAAAAACGAAGCCACAGGTATACCACCAGACAAACCTGTGCTTTTTGTCAGCAAAAGTGTAATTTGTATTTCATTAATGTTATTATACCACAATATATAGTATACGTCAATGCTTTTGTGCGTTTTTTGCACAAATTTTCGCAATCTTTTCTAATAGGCTTTTATGATTTGACAATATTTATGAAAATGTGACAATTTGGTTACACTATTATTAGTTAAATAAATTAATTATTACAGAATTCAAGTAAAATTTGCCATGCATTGTTTGTGATTGAACTAAAAAAATTTTTGAGCCTCTAAAAATACTAAAAAGAATTGTCGTATTTTGTCATTTTTTTGTATTTACACAAGAATTTATTGTCATTTTGCACAATAAAAAAAGACTGCTGAAAATCAGCAGTCGATTTTGTAATATTTTATTATCTGCAATAGCACTCAATATAGTTATCAATACAATGTTGAACAATTTCCTTCGCCTCTGTTTTGTCCTTGACGTCATCAATCACAGTTTCCTTGTTTTCAAGAGTCTTATATACCGCAAAGAAATGTGACATTTCATCAAAAATGTGCTTTGGAAGACTCGCAATATCCTTATAGACATTATAAGTAGGATCGTTTTCAGGGATACATATTATCTTCTCATCTGCAGCACCATTGTCAAGCATTGAGATAACACCGATAGGATAGCACTTTACAAGTGAAAGTGGCTGCAATGTTTCAGAACAAAGCACCAATACATCAAGTGGGTCACCATCATCTGCATAAGTACGAGGAATAAAGCCATAATTTGCAGGATAGTGAGTAGATGTGTAGAGGATTCTGTCCATTCTTAGAAGTCCCGTTGTTTTGTCAAGCTCATACTTGACCTTTGAGCCTTTCGGAATTTCAATTACCGCTGTAAAACAATCCTTTGTAACTTCCTTTGGTGAAATGTCATGCCATATGTTCATAATATATGCCTCCGTTATATAAAATTTTATGTTCCGATTTCTGCGACTCTGTCCGCAAGGTACATACCCTCAGACTCAAGGTTGGTAACAATATCGTTGACCGTTTCTCCGTTTATCTCAACAGTTGAACAAGTACCACCGTTATCATCAGACAAAACATCCCACAGTGTCAGCATATCCTTTTCACAGGAAATACCAAGCCTGTCCATCACTTTGCTATACTTTGCACTGTCACCATAGACTGAAACAGTCTGATAATTACGACAATAAATTTCTTCTCCATTTTCATGAGAACCAAAACCGAATCTGCTAACACCATCGTTCACAAGCAGTTCTCCATATCGTTTCATAATAGCCTTTGCAACAGGAGCGGTACAGTTGTCAAGATAATAAACATTATAATGGTAAGGGTCGTTTTTGGATTTTCTGAGCTGTTTTTCCTCATCAGCGTTGCAAGGTGTTTCAACAAAGAAAAACACAGGCTCACAAAGCTCTGCCACAAGGTCACTCACTGCATTTTCAAAAACGTCAGCACTGAAAGTTGCATATATACCGTTCTCATCGACACTGTAAGCAGAATGTACATCACCTGTATCAGCAACATAAACACCATGCACAAGCTCAAATCCCATACTTCCCTCACCTCATTCTACTGTAATTATAATTTTATTATACTCCATACTTTCGCATAACGCAAGGGTTTTGTATCAAAAAAATATACGCAATCGTTTTAGTATGCTGTTTATTTTTCATTATAATTATTATCATTCTGAAATCATTTTATACTGAAAAACTCCAGCTGAAAATATAAAACTGTCATCTTTTTAAGACTGTATAACTATATCGTATTAAGAACACAAACAAAAACAAAGCAGTGGGAACGCAAGGTTCTCACTGCTTTTTGTATGCTCACCCTTTGATTTTTTTCCAATACTGTTTTGCAGCCTGTTCGTTTTTGTTCTCACCGTACTCATAATACACTCTGCCTTTAAGCGAATCAGGCATATACTGCTGGTCAACCCAATGATTCGGATAGCTGTGTGGATAAAGATAGTTCTGACCCTTTTCTGCTACATCATCACCATCAAAATGCTTGTTTTGCAGACATCTCGGAAAATCAAGCGCCAGACCACTTCTGACATCGGCAAGAGCCATATCTATCGCACTTTCGGCACTGTTTGACTTCGGTGCAGTAGCAAGGAGTATTACAGCTTGAGCAAGAGGTATTCTCGCCTCAGGCAGACCCAGTTGCATTGCACTGTCAACACATGATTTCACGATACTTGCAGCCTGTGGATACGCTAGTCCTATATCCTCGGATGCTATTACAAGCAGACGTCTTGAAAGTGAAATTATATCCCCAGCCTCAATAAGTCTTGCTGCATAGTGTAGTGCTGCGTTCTCATCTGAGCCTCGTATCGACTTTTGCAAAGCTGACAGAATATCATAATGCTGGTCACCATCACGGTCATATTTCATATTGCTTCTCTGTGTCAAAGCTTTGACTGTTTCCATTTTTACCGTAATGCACCCACCGTCATTATCGGCTGAAAGTATGCAAAGCTCAACAGTGTTGAGTGATTTTCTGACATCACCACCACAACCCTGTGAGATATACTCAGCAACACCGCTTTCAAGTCGCAGTTTCATATTCAAGTCCTGTGCCATAAGCTGAAATGCTCTTTTAACAGCCGGCAGTACCTCCTGTGCTGTCAACGGCTTGAACTCAAATACAGTTGAACGGCTTATTATAGCATTATACACGTAAAAATACGGGTTCTCAGTCGTTGACGAGATAAGCGTTATCTTGCCGTTTTCGATATATTCCAAAAGTGATTGCTGTTGCTTTTTGTTGAGATACTGTATCTCGTCAAGATAAAGCAGAATCCCATTCATTCCACCAAAAGTTTCGGTTTCTGCAACTATTTCCTTAATATCAGCAATAGACGCAGATGTACCGTTGAGCTTGTGCATTGTCATGTGCGTATTCTCAGCGATTATTCTTGCAACGGTAGTTTTGCCTATCCCCGATGAGCCATAGAAGATCATATTCGGAATTTTCCCACTCTCGATAATACGTCTTAATGGCTTGTCCTTTCCGAGCAGGTGGGTTTGGCCTACTACATCATCAAGCGTTTTAGGACGGATTCGTTCTGCTAACGGTGTCGGCATAATTTTTACTCCTTTCCGACCTTTTCTATGTTTATTTTAGCACATATCCGACTCAATTACAAGTCTGCCCACAAAAACGGACAAGCTTATAACAAGCTTGCCCGTTTCAAGTTATATTGGTGTCTGTAAATTTTATTGACCACAAAGTTCACTGTAAAGACCGATATAAAGCTGAGCTGATTTTTTCCAGCTGAAATCCTGCTTGAATGCATGATTAACCAGCTTGCCCCACTTCATCTTATTGTCATAATATACTCTTGCTCTTGTGCAGGCATCAAGCATATCATGAGCATTGTAAGTCTTGAATGTAAATCCGTTTCCACCAGGAGCACCTGCGTCCTGAATACTATCTCTCAGACCACCTGTTTCTCTTACAATAGGAATAGTTCCGTATCTCAGCGAGATCATCTGTGCAAGACCACAAGGCTCACTCTGTGACGGCATAAGGAACATATCAGCACCTGCATAAATTCTCTTTGAAAGCGATGGTACAAAACCGATAGTAACACCCACTCTGTCAGGATAACGATAGTGCATTTCCCTGAAGAAGTCCTCATAGATTTTCTCACCGGAACCGAGTATTGCAAACTTGTAACCAAGTCTGATAATATCCTCAAAAACGTACTTGATAAGGTCAAGACCCTTGTGAGAAACAAATCTTGTTACAATACCGATAACAGGCTCCTTTCCTGAAGCCATGCCAAGCTCTTCAAGTAGTTTTGCCTTGCATACTGCCTTACCCGACTTGTTTTCAAGACTATAGTTCTTTGGAATGTTAGGGTCAGTAGCAGGATTGTATAAATCAAGGTCGATACCGTTGAGGAATCCTGTAAGCTTGTACTGCTTGTTTGCCAATGCTCTGTCCAGACCATGTGAATACCAGGGATCAAGTATCTCCCATGCATAGCTTGGTGAAACTGTTGTTACCTTGTCTGAAACCTCGATAGCAGCCTTCATGAAATTAACATCACCGTCATACGAGAGCAAATCAGTATAGTAAAGCGGAATACCCATAACATCGCCGATAAGGTCAAGACCATACTGTCCCTGATACTGAATATTATGAATTGTGAAAACAGTCTTGATATCCTCATAGCCTGACTGGTATCTGTAAAAAATATCGTAATACACAGGCACTAAAGCTGTCTGCCAGTCGTTAGCATTGATTATCTGTGGCTTGAAGTCGATATACTTGATAAGCTCAAGTACTGCACGAGAGAAGAAAATATATCTCTCAGCGTCATCATAAAAGCCATAAAGACCGTTTCTTGCAAAATAGTATTCATTATCAAGCAAATAGTAAGTTACTCCGTTTACAACACCTGTGAAAACACCACAATACTGGTTTCTCCATGCAACGGGCACAGTGAAGTTAGTAACATAAGTCAGCTGATCTTTCAATTCCTGCTTTATGGAGCTGTAATAAGGGATTACAACACGGCAATCATGCCCCTCTGCATTGATAGCAGCCGGAAGCGAGCCTGCAACATCAGCAAGTCCTCCTGAAGCTATATATGGAAGCGCTTCACTGGCAGTATATAGTATGTTCAAAAGATTACCCTCTTTCTGTTATTATTTTAAACCACGTTAAGGGAATCCTTTCCGGACTCCCTTAAGCTCAATTTGTTAAACCGATGCTCCCTTTCCTACATACATAGGATAAGTCTTTACACCTGAGATGATCTGATTGTCAGAAATCTTGACATTCTTGTCTGTGATAAGATAGTTGACCTCAGCATTGTCACCGACAACAGTTCCCTGCATAAGAACACAGTTCTTTACCTTAGTACCCTTACCAACCTTTACACCTCTGAACAGAACTGAGTTTTCAACCTCACCCTCAATGATACAACCATCAGCGATAAGTGAGTTCTTAACATTACTGTCAAGGTCATATTTAGCAGGAGCATTATCTCTTACTTTAGTATAGATAGGCTTCTTAGGTAAGAAAAGCTTCTTGGCATTTTCAATATCGAGCAAACGCATATTGGCTTCAAAATAATTCAAAGTGCTTGTGATTCTGCTGAAGTAATTATTATATTCATAAGTCATTATCTTCAACTCATTGCATTTTGCCTGGAGAATATCCTTCTCAAAGCTCACAAAACCTCTTGACATTGCATCCTGTATCATATCAATAAGCGACTGCTTGTTAATAACAAACACGTTAAGACTTGTTGTACAGTTTCCACTGATCTGAGGCTGTATAAGTACAGACTTTACATATCCGTTATCATCAGTTGTAACAACAGTTGAATTCTTGATATCTTCAGATGAATACTCACCTGTGTGAACTACCATTGTTATATCTGCACCACTATCAACATGCTGTGCAAGAATAGGCTTAAGATCCATGTTGGTTACAACTTCACAGTCAGAAAGCACAACATATTCTGCCATTGAATGCTTGATAAAGCTCATTGCTCCATAAAGTGCTTCAATTCTACCTCTGTAAAGCGTACTGCCTTCGTTTCCATAAGGTGGCAGGATATAAAGTCCGCCTTTCTTTCTTGCGAGATCCCATTCTCTTGCTGAACCGAGATGGTCAAGCAAAGATTGATAATTTGATTTTGTAATAACACCGACCTCTGAAATTCCACTGTTTACCATGTTTGACAAAGGAAAATCTATCAAGCGGTATCTTCCTCCGAAAAGAACAGAGCCCATAGTTCTGTTTTTTGTTAAATCACCAACAGTCATATTATGCATATTAGCAAAAATAAGACCAAGTACATTTGACATATTTACTCCCATTTTTAAGCTCCTCACTTCTTAAATATCTTCAGAAACTATGTCCTTAGGTGCAACCGATGCACCATCAGATATGTTTACATTGTGTCCTACTACTGCAACACCCCATGTATCTCTGTCCTCAACATTCTCAGGGCGCTGACCGATCTGAGCGTTTTCCCCGATAACTGAGTTCTCTCCGACGATAGCGTATTCAACCTTAGCACCCTTCTTCACTACACAACCGGGCATAAGGATTGAATCATAGATAACTGCTCCTTCTTCAACAGTTACACCATCTGAGATCATTGAAAATTCAACAGAACCGTCAATATAGCATCCCTCTGTTACCATTGAATTCTGGATTGTTGCATTCTTACCTATACTCTGTGGTGGCAGGATAGGGTTTCTTGAATAAATCTTCCAAGCAGGATCATAGAGGTCGATAGGAATGTTAGGATTGATAAGATCCATATTTGCTTCCCAGAGTGAATCAATTGTTCCAACGTCCTTCCAATAGCCGTCAAAACGATAAGCAACGAGCTTTTCACCTGCTTCTCTCATATCAGGGATAATGTTCTTTCCAAAGTCCTTAGTTGCATTCTCATCTTCTTCGTTAGCGATAAGATATGACTTGAGCTTTGACCATGTAAAGATATAAATACCCATTGATGCAAGTGTTGAACGAGGATTCTTTGGCTTTTCCTCAAAGTCGATGATATTATTCTCATCGTCTGTTATCATGATACCGAAACGTGATGCTTCTTCCTTTGGAACGTCAAGTACTGCAATAGTAGCGTCAGCATTCTTTTCTTTATGATAGTTAAGCATCTTGTTATAGTCCATTTTATAAATATGGTCACCTGAAAGTACAACTACATATTCAGGGTCATATCTTTCGATAAACTGAATGTTCTGATATATAGCATTTGCAGTGCCGGAATACCAGTCTGCACCTGATGCTTTCTGATAAGGCGGAAGCACATGAACTCCACCATGTATTCTGTCAAGATCCCAAGGCTGACCGTTTCCGATATACTCATTAAGTACCAATGGCTGATACTGTGTGAGAACACCTACGGTATCTATTCCTGAGTTAATACAGTTTGATAAAGGGAAATCAATGATCCTGTATTTTCCCCCAAAAGGTACAGCCGGTTTTGCAACGGTCTGTGTCAAAGCGTATAAACGTGAACCCTGTCCACCTGCAAGAAGCATTGCTACGCATTCTTTTTTGTTATACATATAAATCACCCACCAATATATTATTTCACAGCTTTTTTCTTAGCTGATGTTTTACTTTTCTTTGCTTTTTCACTCTTTGTAACAGTCTTTTTCAATGTTTCTTTTTCAGACTTGACTGTTTTTTTACGTTCCTGAGCTTTTTTCACTGTAAAGTACATTGCCGAGAACGGTGGAATGTCAATACAAATCGAGTTGTCAAAACCATGCATAGCAACAGGCTTTGATTTGACTGTACCATTTGTAACCGGACTTCCGTCTGCTGAAGTCGAGTTGAACACCTCAGTATAACTTCCCTTGTAAGGCACGCCAAAGCAATAGGATGTTCTTCCCACAGGAACGAAGTTGCACACAGCAATAATTTCGTTACCCTTCCTGTCAAATCTGCGGAATACGATAATGCTCTGCCTGTAATCGTCATTTGAGATCCAGCTGAAGCCTTCCCATGAAAAATCATTTTCCCACATCTGAGGATGGTCAAGATAGAACTTATTGAGATTTTTCACATACTTCTGATAATTTCTGTGATTTTCATATTCGTCTATCATAAACCATTCAAGCGGATTTTCATAATCCCACTCTCTGAACTGTGCAAACTCACTTCCCATAAACAGCAGTTTTTTACCTGGATGTATCATCATATAAGCCAAAAACAGCTTAGCCTGTGCAAATTTCTGGTCTATGTCAGCACCGTACATCTTGTTGACAAGCGATGCTTTTCCGTGAACCACCTCATCATGCGAGATCGGCAGGATAAAGTTCTCAGAAAACGCATAGAAAAACGAGAACGTAAGCATATTATGATGAAACGCTCTGTGAATAGGATCCATGGACATATATTTGAGCATATCGTTCATCCAGCCCATATTCCACTTGAAATTGAATCCCAGACCGCCATCAGAAGTCGGCTTTGTGACCATTGGCCACGATGTAGATTCCTCAGCTATCATAAGTGTCTGAGGATTCCTTGCGAATACTGCTTCATTCAACTTCCGGAAGAAGTCAACTGCCTCAAGATTCTCATGTCCACCAAATTCATTCGGACTCCACTCTCCGTCACGTCTGTCATAGTCAAGGTATAGCATTGATGCAACAGCGTCAACTCTCAGACCGTCAATGTGATATTTTTCAATCCAGTAGAGAGCGTTGGAAATAAGAAACGATCTTACTTCAGGTTTGCCATAATCAAAAACTCTTGTTCCCCAAGAAAGATGATCTCTCTTTTTCGGATCAGCATACTCATAGCAAGGCCCACCGTCAAACTCAAACAGACCTGCTTCATCTCTCGGAAAATGTGCAGGAACCCAGTCGAGAATAACTGCGATGTCTGCATTATGGAACATATCAATCATCTGCATCAATTGCTCAGGTGTTCCGAAACGTGAGGTCGGAGCATAGTATCCGATACCCTGATAGCCCCATGAGCCTTCAAACGGATACTCAGCTAACGGCATAAACTCGATATGTGTATATCCCATATCCTTGAGATACGGTATAATCTTATTTGCAAAATCAACATAGCTGAAATATTCGCCGTCAGAACACTTATCCCATGAATTTATATGAACCTCATAGATATTCATAGGACTGTCGTAAACATTTTTGTTCTTTTTAGCTTTTTGCCACTTAGCGTCAGACCATTTAAACCCATCAATTTCAAACACTTTTGATCCGGTATTCGGTGAATTCTCCATATGAGTTGCGTAAGGATCAGATTTCATATGAAGCTTTCCATCACATCCTGAAACTGCATATTTATATGTGTCAAAAGTCTTTACATTTTCAACGAACGCTTCCCAGACTTCAGAATCACCTATCTTTTCCATAGGATGAGCCGTCTGATCCCAGCCATTGAAATCTCCTACGACCGATATACCATGAGCATTCTTTGCCCAAGCTCTGAAATAGAACCCTTTTTTTCCGTTCTTTTCACCTTTATGGCACCCAAGAAAATCATATATCATCAGATTTGTTCCCTGATGAAAAAGATGCAGAGGTAGAGCATAATTTTCAGGTATATTTTTCATTTTCTGCCTCCTTTACGAATCAATTTATCATCGTAATGATTTAAAAACATCATGTGATTTTTTATTGAAAAATAATACTTGTATCAGTTTCCATAAAAAGCCAAACACAATTCTACTATTTTCATAATATCATTTTAACTCATTTTGCTTTTTTTTGCAATAGTTTTAGTAATTATTCTTAACATCTCACAGTTTTCAGCCTTTTAATTTATGCAATTTCAACAATTTTTTTGCTTTCAACACATTTCTTTTTGCATTTCAGTTACAACTCCGTACCATTTTTAGCTTTCACAGCAACAATTATTATTGAAATATCATCTCTTTTTTTACCCACAAATGCTTTCATTGACATCTCTCCAAGCTTCTGGGCAAGCATTTGGGCATTACAATTATGATTTCGTCTGAGAATATCTATACCC
>JAUNJM010000006.1:0-29810 GCA_030533265.1 Ruminococcus sp.
ATTTCTCCGTAATAATCACCTGCTGATGTCTTTTTAACCTTTACCTTTTCAGCTACACCATCTACAGTATACTTCATATAGAGATTATTAGTATTAACTGTTGATGCAATGTCAGTAAGGTATGTTCTGATACTTGTACCCGAATCGAGATAAAGTGTTGTCTGGCTGAGTTCAGCCTTCTTTGTACCTCTGTAAAGTCTTACGTCTGACTGATAATCTGCAACTGTGCTTGCTGTTACATCTCTGAGGTCGAGAGGTGTGATATTAGGAAGCTCATCAGCTGAGTTGAACTGTTTCTGTGCATAGTAACCATATGTCTGAAGTGCCTTACCAAATGCCTTCTTGAGTGGGTCTGCAGATGATACATATGCATTTACATAGTTCGCAAGAACCACTGAAGTACGAAGAACATTTGTAGTATTTGATCCGTCAGCTGCATTTTTGATGTAAAGACGAGCCATGTAATCCTTCTGCATATTGCAAGGCTTGATTGGCAATGTAAATACATATGCCTTCTTGCCATTTTCAATTACATAGTTGTTTGCATTAAACGGAACTGTTACCTTAGCTCCCGAATCAGTATCCTGGAAGATTGTTTCGATTGTGTAATCGCTATTATTGATATATTTGCTTGGGATAAAGTAGCTTACGTTTGCACCGATCATACCGGTAAGTGTAATACTGATTGAAGCAAGTGCCGGGTCACCAGTTACTTCAATTTCTGATGAATCATCAGGAATTGATGACTCTGGACCCGGATCTACAACTGGAGGTGTTGGCTGAACTTCACCTGCATCATAATCTTCGAGGTAGTTAACTACCCATGCAAGTGGTGAGTTCCAGTTGATTGTACATTCGTTAACTGACCAAGCTTCAACGTGGTCGAGGTAGCAAAGCTGTGGAGGATATTCATTTACCTTATATCCTGCACCCTTAATCCATGGGTCCTGCATAGCTGAGTTACATCCACCTGAAAGTACACCGTCCGGTGCAAATGGGAGTGATCCGTCAAGCTGTCCTGACCAGAAACGATGGTGTACATACTGAGTAGTATGGTCACCGTAACCTGTAACGTATGAATATTCACCTGCGTTACGTCCGAAGATGTAGTCCATAGCTGTTACTACACCGTTTGCATACTTGTTAGAATCTGTTGCGAAGTCTGCAGCGTATGCCATTGTGATAGCATTGTTAACTACCATTGAGTTTGAACCCCACTCATAACCGTAGAATTCCATATCAGGGCAGTTAAATGTATCATAGAATATTGTTGAAAGGTAAGGAATTCCGTTACCCTGTTCTGATTCAATCTTGAGATACAAATCAGCTGCTTCCATAAGAGTAGACTTGATTGAATTCAACTCTGTTGAAGAAAGCACGCTCTTATTAAGCAAGAGTGAAAGTGTACCAAGGTTAGCTGTTGAACCCCAAGTAAATGTTGTCTTAGAGTCAATATTTTCACCTGATGCAAGTGTAGGTGTTATGCAGAATGCTCTGTCATTTGAATGACCGTCAGGATTTACATATGTCTTGAGGTCAGTGTGATAAGCTTTGTCACCTGTTGTTGCATAAAGCTCACAAGCTGCCCAGTAGAAGTCGTCATCAACGAATGTATCACCGTAAGGTCCTCCACCGATTGACTGGTCTACAGGAGCAAGGAGATCAGGGTTAGCCTTAGCTGCAGCATAAGCCTTCTTAGCTGCGTTTAGACACTTTGTTGCATAAGCATCGTCAATGCCTTTCCACAGACGTGCTGTCTGAGCTGCAGTAGCTGCAAGGTTAAGTGTAGCTGCTGTTGTTACAGGCTTAACGATTCTTGTATATGGGTCGTCTTCCGGTTTTACTGCAAGACCAGTCCACTTATAGTCATGCATCTTGTGGTAAACCAAACCGTCTGTTCTCTGCATCTTCATCATGAAGTCCATCTGATATCTTACTTCATCAAGAAGGTCAGGGAGACCATTGTTGTTTTCTGGGATTGACATAGTACCGTCAGCGAACTTAGAAGCATCACCATTGACGATCAGTTCTCTTTCGTACATGTTCTGGAGTGTCCAGACTGAGATACCACCGTTTACTACGTATTTACCGTGGTCACCGGCGTCGAACCAACCACCTGTACAATCAAGTGTACCTCTGTCAGTGATTACAGCGTCTTCTGATGGATATGAAGCAATCCATTCATCCTGAATGTATGCAATATCATTTTCAAATCCAACATCACGTGAAAGTTTAGTCTTATCGCCTGAAGTGATGTACTTAGAAAGGATAGGACCACTTGAACGCTGCTGATAGAAGAAGTTGAGTGCATCAGTAAGCAATCCATCGTACATTGGGTTTGTTGCTGATGAAGTTTTTTCACCGATGTTGAACTTGTAGCTCTTCTTGCCATCACAAGTAATATAGTAAGCACCTGTATCCTTGTTGCCCTGGTTTGCTACTACCTTTACTGTATTCAAGTCTGAGAAATCAAGTGTGTGAACAAAGTCACCTGAATCCTTGTCAGCACCGAAAGGTACAGATTTACCTGTGTAAACAGTCTTACCGGTGGTTGCATCAATTACTTTGAATGTCTTAGGTGTCATATCGCCTTCATCAACGATAAGAGTTGCTTTCTTTGAAAGTCCTGCGATATAACCAACCTGGTTAACGAGAACACCATTTCTTACATATGGCTCTTCGATTGGCCAGTTTGTCTTTGAGTCTGTAAGGTCGATAAGTGACATATTATCGAACTGAATTTCTGTTCCTGCCGGGAAACATTCAGTCGGAGTATACTGACCCTTACCACCCATGTGGAATGTAAATTCGCAAGTACCAACTTCTGTTTCAGTTGGAATAAATTCGTATGCAAATGTTACCCACTTGTTAGCTGGGATGAGAACGGTCTTCCAGTTTTCATAACCCATACCATAGTCGATTGTTTCTCCTGTTGGAGCAGCATTGATCAATGCTGATTCAATTTCAGCCTTTGTTGCTGTTGTTGGCAATGTAGGCATATTGAGGACTTTACCGTCACCATGCCAGAATTCTACTGTTTCAGGATTTACTACGCTTCCGAGTTTTGCATAGATGTGTCCTGCTTTTGTAGTTTTAAGGCTGTATGTAATACGATATTTATGATAAGCCTCGATTGTAAGACCTCTGTGACGGAACTGGCAGTCCCATCTGTCTTCACCGCCATTACCTGTTCCACCTGGATTTACAATAGTAAGATTGTAAGTACCGCCTGAAATATCAAACAGCATCTTACCGGTCATTGACTCACAGATGTGCCATGGAAGGCCCTTACCATCGTTAAAGTCTGACTGACCGATTTCACTTGTTCCAACGTCGCCTTCCGGCTCAGGAATTACCGGAGGAGTATCAGGCTTTGAGCTTGAACTATTGTTGTTACCGCCGCCCCAGCTTGAGCTGTCAGGTTTTGATGTGATTGTTGGTGTATATGTACCAGCCGGATAATATGTGATCTTTGTAACAGTGATTCCATCACCATTCACATGAAGTGCTGTTGCATTTCTGAGTTTCTGAGCATTTGCAGATGAAAGCTTGATTTCAACCTTTCCACTTGTAATATCAAATGCGTCATTTCCATCAGGTGAGCTGAGCTGTGTCCATGCATCGCCAGCCGGAGCACCGATCTGTACCTGTGATGAACCTGTAGCATTGATTACGAGGTAACCATTAGCTTCAGCATTTGTAGGAATAGTTACATCACCTGTAAGCTCTACTGATGACCAACCGTATGGTCTTGCAGTACCCTGCCATACAACATAGCTTCCTGTTGAAGGAGGAGGTGTAACATTACCACCCTGTGAGCTGCTTTCCTGGCTTGGCTCAGTGTATGTGATCTTTGTAACAGTGATTCCATCACCATTTACATGAAGTGCTGTTGCATTTCTGATCTTCTGAGCGTTTGAAGCAGAAAGTACGATTCTTACCTTTCCACCTGAAATATCAAAAGCGTCATTTCCATCAGGTGAGCTGAGCTGTGTCCATACATCGCCACATGGAGCACCGATCTGTACCTGTGATGAACCTGTAGCATCAATTGTGAGTATACCACCCTCAACTGCTGCAGGAATCTTAGCTCCTGAAAGCTCTATTGATGACCAGCCGTATGGTGTTGCAGAACCCTCCCATACAACGCCACTACCTGTCAGAGTTCCAGCACTTCCGCCTGATGAACCTGAAGGTGTTGAGCTGCTCTCTGGTGAAACATATGTAACCTTTGTAACAGTTACACCATCACCATTAACGTTAATACCAGTTGAACTTCTGAGATACTGCGCATCTGTTGATGTAAGCGAAATTGTAACTCGTCCGCCGCTGATTGCATATGGTGTACCGTTGTTAAGTTCTCTCCAGGTATCACCATTTGGTGCTGCTACCTGTAGCTCTGAACCGGAAGCTTCAAAAATGAGCTTTCCACCTGCTGCAGCGTCAGGAATGTTTGAAATTCCCGAAAGTGCAACTGAAGACCAGCCGTATGCTGTTGCTGAACCCTGCCATACAACAGTTGAGGCTGCCGATACTGTCATTGCGTTTTCAAACATTGAAACCGGCAATGATGGCAATATTGACATTGTCATTGCCATTGCAGATAATAAACTTACGATTTTCTTCTTTAAGTTAATCATCTTCTTTTTCCTCCATTTCTCTCAATTTATTTCTCTATCACAAAGCGAAACGCTTTAATGATCACAAAAAAGGTGTTTTTTGCATTTACGAAAACGTTTTAAGTAATTTCGAAAAATTTAAGTTGCAACTATCAAAAAACATAATAATTACAACTTCTAAGTTCACGCATAGTGTAACATATTATATGCTATTTGTCAATCATAACATTAAAAGTTTAACATTTATCAAAAAACTTTGTTTATTCTATATAAAGTGCACACCCTTTTTCTGTACATTTTAACAACTAAAAATTGCAAGTTCACTATACATTCTTAGTACAAATGAAACAATCCTTTTTCACAGTCATTATAATATTATGTATATATTTACTTAAAGCACACATGGCATGCCTGTTCCAACCCCGTTTTCAGAATCTTTCTATGCTTAATAATATAGTCATATTCTGTTCTTTCAACTACTGTTAAGTAACCACTTGCCTTTTGTGCAAAAAAAGAACGGCACTAAAGCCGTTCTTCTGTATACTGTATATAGTTATTCAATTCTGATGGATTAGTACATTCCGCCCATGCCGCCACCTGCAGCAGCTGCCATTGCAGCGTCAGCAGCAGGATCTTTAATATCAGCTACAAGGCTTTCTGTTGTAAGCACCATTGCAGCAACTGATGCAGCGTTCTGGAGTGCTGAACGGGTAACCTTTGTAGGATCAACGATACCTGCAGGAATCATGTCAACATATTCTTCCTTGTAAGCGTCAAATCCATAGCCTACCTTTCTTGAACGGATAATCTTGTCGATGATTACGCTTCCTTCAAGACCTGCGTTGAGTGCAATCTGACGTACAGGCTCTTCAAGAGCTCTGAGAACTATCTTTGCACCAGTCTTTTCATCTCCATCAAGCTTGTCGCAGAGTTTCTTTACTGATGGCATTGCGTTTACAAGTGCTGTACCACCACCTGCAACGATACCCTCCTCAACTGCAGCCTTTGTTGCAGCGAGAGCGTCCTCGATTCTGAGTTTCTTTTCCTTCATTTCAACTTCTGTTGCAGCACCAACCTTGATAACTGCTACACCACCGGAAAGCTTAGCGAGTCTTTCCTGGAGCTTTTCTCTGTCAAAATCAGATGTAGTTGTTTCGATCTGAGCCTTGATCTGACCGACTCTTGCCTTGATCTCGTCAGATGAACCTGCACCGTCAACGATGATTGTGTTCTCCTTCTGAACAACAACCTGTCTTGCTCTTCCGAGCTGGTCAAGAGTTGTTTCCTTGAGTTCAAATCCAAGCTCCTCAGAAATCACCTGACCACCTGTAAGGATTGCAATATCCTGAAGCATTTCTTTTCTTCTGTCACCAAAGCCCGGAGCTTTTACTGCAACACAAGTGAATGTTCCTCTGAGCTTATTTACGATAAGTGTTGAAAGTGCCTCACCCTCAACGTCCTCAGCAATGATAAGCAACTTCTTACCTGCCTGAACGATCTGCTCAAGGAGTGGGAGTATTTCCTGAATGTTTGAAATCTTCTTGTCTGTGATAAGAAGTAAAGCATCATCAATAACTGCTTCCATCTTTTCAGTATCAGTCACCATGTAAGGAGCGATATAGCCTCTGTCGAACTGCATACCCTCAACAACTTCGCTGTATGTTTCAGCAGTCTTTGATTCCTCAATAGTAATAACACCATCAGCTGATACCTTTTCCATAGCTTCAGCAATAAGCTCACCTACAGACTCATCACCTGATGAAACAGTAGCAACTCTTGCAATATCCTCAGAGCCTGCAACAGTCTTTGAGTTTTCGATAATACTCTCTACTGCTGTATCAACAGCCTTTGCCATACCCTTTTTAACTACCATAGGGTTAGCACCGGCAGCGATGTTCTTCATACCCTCACGAACAAGTGCCTGTGCGAGCAATGTTGCTGTAGTTGTACCGTCACCGGCTGCATCGTTAGTCTTTGTAGCAACTTCCTTTACAAGCTGTGCGCCCATGTTTTCGAAAGCGTCGTCAAGCTCGATCTCCTTTGCGATAGTAACACCATCATTTGTGATAAGTGGAGCACCGAACTTCTTATCAAGAACTACGTTTCTGCCTTTTGGACCCATTGTGATCTTTACTGTATCAGCAAGCTTGTTGATACCAGCCTGCAATGACTTTCTTGCCTGTTCTCCGTAAATAATATCCTTTGCCATTTTTCATTACCTCCAATTACTATACTATTATAAATGTAATATAAAACAATACTTATTCTACTACTGCAAGAATATCTTCCATTTTTACAATGATATACTCCTCACCGTCAAGCTTCACATTTGTACCTGAATACTTTGAGATAAGCACCTTGTCTCCTTTTTTCACTGACATTGTAACGTCCTTGCTTCCGGGGCCTACTTCGCACACCTGTGCAATCTCAGGCTTTTCCTTTGCTGAGCCTGCAAGAATGATTCCACTCTTTGTTGTTTCCTCGGCCTCTGCCATTTTTACTACAACTCTGTCCTGCAATGGTTTGATTGTCATAACAAATCCTCTCCTTAATTAATATTCAGGGAAATTCCCTTTTAGACTTTTTATTACTTGTTCCGACATTTTAGCACTCTTAGTCTTTGAGTGCTAATATTATTTTATCACCTTTTCATAAAATTGCAAGCGAAATAATGCATTTCAGCACAAAATTGTATACCTGCACAAATTACGCATTCCCAAAGCACATTATTTGGCTATTTTGTTGCCATATGTAACGAATTAAAATGTTTTTATTGTAAAAACATTTTATTTAATTATTATTACTATAGTTTTATTATAATATAAATGTTCACAACAAGATTGTGTTGTTTACAATTTGTACATTTTTAATTCATAGAAAACAGTACAAGAATATTTATAATTTTGTTATAATATAGACATAAATAAAAGCAAAATTCTGTTTTATTCAAATTTTATTACGAATTTTGTCACATAACACATGACATAAGGGGGAAATTAACATGTCATTGGGAAGAGTTTTGATTGTTGACGATGATAAAAACGTATGCGAACTTTTAAGACTATACTTGGAGAAAGAAGGCTATGGCACTATTCTTGCTCACGATGGTGAAGAAGCTGTCGTTAAGTTCAATGCACTGAAGCCTGATATTATTTTGCTTGATATTATGCTTCCGGGTATGGATGGCTGGCAGGTTTGCCGTGAAATCCGAAAGAAATCAAATGTTCCTCTCATCATGATAACTGCAAAGCAGGAAACCTTTGACAAGGTACTCGGTCTTGAGCTTGGTGCTGATGATTATATCACAAAGCCTTTCGATACAAAGGAAGTTATCGCAAGAATCAAAGCTGTTTATCGCCGTGTCGGACAGGTCAAGGGTGAGGTTGAAGTCAAGGAAGTCAAGTATGACAAGCTCTCTGTCAATATGACAAGATATGAGCTGAGAGTTGACGGTGCTGTTCTTGATACTCCTCCAAAGGAACTTGAATTGCTTTTCCATCTTGCATCAAATCCTAATCGTGTGTTCACTCGTGACCAGCTTCTCGATGAAGTATGGGGATTTGAATATTACGGTGATTCAAGAACAATAGATGTACATGTTAAAAGACTCCGTGAAAAGCTTGAAGGTGTTTCTGACGAATGGTCACTTAAGACTGTCTGGGGCGTCGGCTATAAATTTGAGCTTACTGAAAATCACGATAATACTTAAAACGCAAAGACTTCGTTCTTAAAAACGAAGTCTTTTTTATTTCTACTTTTTCAGACACCTTATGTAGCGTCAAAAAACGTACTGTTGTTGAAAATGTTGAAAACTCATGTTTAAAACAGCCTTTTATAGCTCAATTTTTAACACTTTCAACTGAGTTTTCAACATTCTCAACGTTTTATTACGACAATTATCAACTGTACAATAAATCTACTTTGTCTTTAAGATGCTTCTATATGCAAAAATTGTATGCTCTGAATGCTCCAAAATCATTGACAATGGAAGTGAAAATATGTTACAATGATGTTGTTAGTAAGCATATAATTTTTATTTGTCACATTTTTTGAAAGGAGTATTTTCATGAAGCTCAGAAACAGAATTATTGCTTTAGCAATGGCAGCTTCAACTTGTGTGGGATTGTTCGCTTATGCAGCATCATTTTTGAAATTCTCACCTAACGTTATTTCAGTCGATGCTATGGAAATCGTTGATTCTGTCGACCTCGACAAATTGGATTCAGAATCTGAAACTATTATATTTAAATCAAGTATCGCTAAAGCTGTTATCACATTAGAAGATTATTCTTATGATTACACAGGAAAACCTGTTTATCCTAAGATTGTTTCAGTCAGAAGATCACCTACTGCAATCAAAGACCTTACTGAAAATGTCCATTATACAGTGAGCTATGAAAATAACGTCAATCCGGGTACAGGATATGTCGTTATAACAGGTATCGGGTATTGTGAAGGCACTGTTAAAAAGCCATTTACTATCAACCCTCCAGGACCACTCACAGCTGTAACAGGCTTTAAGGTCAGCTCAACTAATGCTTCAAATGTTAAGCTTTCCTGGGACAAGGCCGCTGGTGCTCAGGGATATATACTTTATCAGTATAAATCAAACAAGTGGGTGAGAATTGCTAAGCCTACAACCAATACTTACACTGTATCAGGCCTGTCACCTGCAACCAACTACAAGTTTGCAGTAAAGCCATACATGATGGCAGGTACTGTTGAAGTTACAAGTAAAACTTATCCTACAGTTTTAACTACAACCACTCCTGCAACAATAACAAAGGCTACCTTCACTTCGTCAGCAAACGCAGTTAAGATGGCATGGAGTAAGGTTTCAGGTGCAGTAGGCTACAGAGTTTACCAGTACAACACTTCAACAAAGAAATGGGTTGGAATTGCTAATACAAGTTCAACCTCCTACACTTTCAAGAACCTCAAGGCTGGTACTTCATATAAGTTCACAGTAAGAGCATATAATAAGTTCAATAATAAATCAGTCCTCAGTGCAAAGTACACAACATTCTCAACAAGCACAAATCCTGCAAAAGTCAGCTTTACAGTAACTCCTGCAAAGGGCAAGGCTACTCTTAAATGGACTAAGGTTGCAGGTGCTACAAGCTACAAGGTCTACTACAAGACAAGCAGTACAGGAAAATGGGTAGCACTTAAAACTACCAACAACACTACAACAAGCTATACAAAAACCCATCTGACCAGTGGTAAGACATATTACTTCACAGTAAAGGCTGTAAGAACTACAGGTGGTAAGACTTATAACGGGGCTTATACTACAAAAGCTGCTAAAATCAAGTAATACAAAAACAGTGCTGAATAATCAGCACTGTTTTTTTGTGCAAAAAACGGCTGGAACTTAATGTTCCAGCCGTTTAATTATTGTGTTATTGTAATTATACCAACTGAATGATAGCCATTTCAGCTGCGTCACCACGACGAGGTCCGATCTTAACGATCTTTGTATAACCACCGTTACGTCCACTGTATGATGGAGCGATCTCATCAAACAATTTCTTTGCAACACTTTCCTTTGTGATATAAGAAAGTGCCTGACGCTTTGAATGAAGGTCGCCTGCTTTACCTAAAGTAATCATCTTTTCGGTCATAGCACTAACCTCTTTAGCTCTTGTTACAGTTGTTTCAATCTTACCGTTTTCGAGAAGATATGTTACCATAGCTCTGAGCATTGCTTTTCTATGGTCAGTTGCTCTTCCCAGCTTTCTTGTGCCTGGCATAGATATTCACTCCTTACTTAATTATCTTCTTCAGAACTGAGGTCATAGCCTAATGAATGTAGCTTTTCCTTAACCTCATCAAATGATTTTTTACCAAGGTTTCTGACCTTCATCATTTCTTCTGCAGATTTTTCGATCAAATCGTTTACTGTATTTATACCTGCACGCTTCAGACAGTTAAATGAACGTACAGACAAGTCAAGTTCCTCAATGGTCATCTCAAGGATTTTTTCTTTACCCTTGTCATCTTTTTCTACCAGCATCTCAACAACGTTTGTATCTTCAGACAAATCAATGAAGAGATTCAGATGCTCGTTGAGGAGTTTGGCTGCCAATGAAACAGCTTCCTTAGCTGAGATTGTTCCATCAGTCCAAAGCTCAAGAGTAAGCTTATCATAATCAGTTATCTGACCTACACGAGTATTGTCTACTGTATAGTTCACCTTGAGTACAGGTGTATAGATGCTGTCTACTGCAATTACACCAATAGGAGCATTCTGCATTATAGCCTTATTCTTTTCAGCAGATACATATCCACGACCGATGTCGAGAACGATCTCCATATAAAGCTTTGCACCTTCGCTCAATGTTGCAATATGCATATCAGGAACGAGAATATCAACTTCAGAATCTGTCTTTATATCACCAGCAGTTACGACACATTCGCCTTCTGCTTCGATATAAACAGTTTTTGGTCCTTCACCATAAAGTTTTGCAGTGAGTCCCTTGAGGTTAAGAATAATTTCTGTTACATCTTCCTTAACTCCAGGGATTGTTGAAAGCTCATGATGAATACCATCAATTTTTACAGATGTTACAGCAACACCCGGCAATGAGGAGAGCAGTACTCTTCTCAGACTGTTTCCGAGAGTAGTACCATAGCCACGCTCCAACGGTTCAAGTACGAATTTTCCGTAAGTACCGTTTTCTTTAAGCTCGACTGTTTCAATCTCAGGCTTTTCGATTTTTTCTAGCATTTAAAACCCTCCTGTTTTAAAACTCAATCAGTTTTTACACGAATTAATGGTTTTAGAAATTCCAGATAACCTGAATGTGAATAAATCCACAATACAAATTACTTAGAATACAACTCAACGATGAGATGTTCTTCGATTTCGTAATCCAGGTCTTCCTTAACAGGCATACGAACAACCTTAGCTGACTGCTCATTCTTGTTAACTTCAAGCCATGTAGGAGTTACTCTGCCAGCAGTTGTTTCAATGATCTGCTTGAACTTTTCACTCTTTTTGCTCTTTTCTCTGAGAGAAATTACATCACCGACTTTGATTCTGTATGAAGGAATATCAACTCTCTTGCCGTTTACGTCAAAATGACCGTGAACAACAAGCTGACGTGCTTCACGTCTTGTCATTGAAAGACCCATTCTGAAAACGATGTTATCAAGTCTTGATTCAAGACAAGTAATAAGGTTTTCACCAGCCTGTCCTTCCATTTTCTGAGCAATTTCAAAATAGTGATAGAACTGCTTTTCCAAAACGCCATAGATGAACTTGAGCTTCTGCTTTTCCTTCAACTGAAGTCCATATTCAGAAACTTTCTTTCTCTTGTTAGCGTTAGGATCACGCTTTGTTTCTTTAGCAATACCCATAACCATTGGACTGATACCTAATGATTTACATCTCTTGAGAACTGGTTCTCTACTTACTGCCATTATAATTACCTCCGTTTTTTAATGTTATATCGGATCTTTTGCGATAGCTTTATCCGACTTTGAGTAAACTTTTAAACTCAAATTGATCAATTATACACGTCTTCTCTTAGGAGGACGGCATCCATTATGAGGGATTGGAGTTACGTCTTTGATAAGCTTAACTTCCAGATTCTCTGACTGCAAAGCTCTGATTGCAGCTTCTCTACCTGCACCAGGACCCTTTACAAATACTTCTACAGTCTTAAGACCATGCTCTTTTGCAGCCTTTGCAGCTGTTTCAGCAGCTGTCTGAGCAGCAAATGGAGTTGATTTCTTTGAACCTCTGAAGCCTAATCCACCTGCAGATGCCCAAGAAATTGCATTTCCCTGCATATCTGTAATTGTAACGATTGTGTTGTTAAAAGTAGACTGGATATGAACCTGTCCCTGTTCGATATTTTTTCTTTCACGACGACGACGAATAGTTGTCTTCTTCTTTGGCTGAGCCATCTGTTCACACCCTCCTTACTTCTTCTTATTAGCGATTGTCTTTACAGGACCCTTACGAGTTCTTGCGTTTGTCTTAGTTCTCTGACCTCTTACAGGCAGACCCTTACGATGACGAACGCCTCTGTAGCAACCAATTTCAACAAGTCTTTTAATGTTAAGAGCAACGTTTCTTCTGAGGTCACCCTCAACTGTCAAGTTTTTATCAATATAATCACGCAATTTTGCTACATCGTCTTCTGACATATCCTTTACTCTTACATCAGGATTTACTCCTGTTTCTTCAAGAATTTTTGTAGCAGTTTTCTGACCAATTCCATAGATATAAGTCAAACCGATTTCGATTCTCTTATCTCTTGGAAGGTCGATTCCAGCAATACGAGCCATTGTTTAGCTGCACCTCCATTATTGGTTTGTTAGCCCTGACGTTGTTTATGCTTTGGATTCTGGCAGATTACCATAATCTTGCCTTTTCTTTTGATTACCTTGCATTTTTCGCAGATTGGCTTCACTGAAGGTCTTACTTTCATTGAAAATACCTCCTTTAATATAACACCAAGAATTTTCATTCTTGCTTCCTACGAACCAAGTTTTATTACTTAGCTCTCCAAGTGATTCTTCCCTTTGTCAAGTCATAAGGTGACATTTCGACCGTTACCTTATCTCCGGGTACGATACGAATGTAATTCATACGAAGCTTGCCTGAAACATGAGCAAGTATCTTATGACCATTTGCCAATTCTACCTGAAATGTTGCATTAGGAAGAGCCTCAACAACTGTACCTTCAAGTTCGATTACATCTTCTTTTGACATTATAATAACCTCCCCGTTTAAGGCTGTTGGTCAGCTGAATTTTGGTTTTGGGTTTTAAACTCATAAATCAGCTTTCTTAGTTTTTTGTTTGTCAGCTCTTTAGTATCAATTATTACGTTTTCAGGTGAAATGTGCTTTATATTCTTTCGCTTTGGCTTTTCGAGCTTTCGTTCTTTGCCGTCTGCGATTTCCACAAAGCCGTCGTGGATTCCAACTGCAACGAAATAGGAATCTTTATCACGACCTGCAACCGCTTTTACTATTGAGCCTTCAATTATATTCACAACACTGCCCTCTCTTTACGGCTGAGTCAGAATGACTGCACCATCAGGAGTAACAGCGATTGTATGCTCGAAATGAGCAGACAACTTTCCATCAACTGTCTTTACTGTCCATTCGTCCGACATAACCTTGACAGCAGCTGTACCCTCATTTATCATCGGTTCAATAGCGATAACCATTCCGGCTACCAGTCTTGGACCGTGTCCTGCTTTTCCGTAATTCGGAACCTCAGGATCTTCGTGAAGGTTTGCACCGACTCCGTGTCCGACGAACTCTCTTACAACTGAAAATCCGTTGTCCTCATTGTATTTCTGTATCGCTGCACCGATGTCCCCGAGTCTTACACCCGGTTTCACCATATCTATCGCAAGATAGAGACTTTCCTCAGTTGATTTCATAAGAGCCTTTGCAACGTCGGATACTTCACCGACAGCAAAAGTCTTACAAGAATCTCCGTGATAGCCGTCAATATATGCACCCACATCTACCGACACTATATCACCTTCGACGAACTTTCTTGAACCTGGAATACCATGAATTACTTCATCATTTACTGAGATACAAGCTGATCCGGGGAATCCACCGTATCCCAGAAAACTTGGCTTTGCGCCATGTGAAGTAATATATTTACGAACAATTGTATCAAGTTCTTTAGTCGTCATGCCGGGTTTGATTGCCTCACCGGCAGCGATCAATGCTCCGGCAGTTATCTTACCTGCCTTACGCATTTTTTCAATTTCTTTGTTAGATTTAACACATATCATTAAGCTTGCACCTTGAAATGTATTTCAATTAGCCGTTAATAGCAGCAAGTGTCATTCTTGAAGTATCTGCTACTTCGTCCTGACCTTCAACTGTTACAAGCTTACCCTGAGCTTCATAGTAGCCCTTGAGTGGAGCTGTCTGCTCATGATATGTTTTAAGTCTGCTGATTACAGTTTCAGGCTGATCATCCTTACGGATAACAAGCTCTTTACCACAAACGTCGCATACGCCGGCAACCTTGCTTGGCTTGAAGTCAACGTGATAAGTAGCACCGCAGTCAAGACAAACTCGTCTGCCGCTTACTCTCTGCTTGATAGTTTCATCAGGAACAAAGATCTCTACGACCTTGTCGATCTGAACTCCCATAGCGTCAAGAGCTTCTGCCTGTGGAACTGTTCTTGGGAAACCGTCAAGGATAAAACCGTTCTGAGCATCAGGCTCTTTGATTCTGTCTTTGAGTATTCCGATAACTATGTCATCAGAAACGAGGTCACCTGCATCCATAGCAGCCTTTGCTTTAAGCCCATATTCTGTGCCTGCCTTAACAGCTGCTCTGAGCATATTACCTGTTGAAATAGTAGGTATGTTAAGTTCTTTGCTGATAACCTCAGCCTGAGTACCTTTTCCTGCACCTGGTGCACCTAAAAGAATCAGATTCATAATTTTTCTCCTTTCATAAAGCTTAAACTTTACGTTTGACGATTATTCAAGGAAACCTTTATGATGACGCATCATCATCTGTGATTCCATTGTTCTTACTGTTTCAAGTGCAACACTTACAACGATAAGTATTGATGTACCACCCATAGCGATCGGCATTTTTGCAACTGCACCGAAGATAATTGGCAGGATTGCGATGATTCCGAGGAATACAGCACCTACGATAGTTATCTTTGACAGGATTCTTGAAATGTAATCAGATGTTGGCTTACCAGGTCTGATACCAGGGATACCACCATTATTCTGTCTGAGGTTATTTGCAATTTCGATCGGATTATACTGCATTGAAACATAGAAATAGTTGAATGCGATAATCAAGATGAAATACAGACATGCATAGAATGGATGAGTGTAATCAAAAATTCTGAGTATGAAGTTGTAAACACCAGTACCGTCTGCACGAGGTGTAATAAACAACTGCAAGGTTGATGGAAGTGACATAAATGACATTGCAAAGATGATTGGCAATACACCACTCATTGCGATCTTGACAGGAATAAATGTATTCTGTCCACCATACTGTTTTCTTCCTACAACACGCTTTGCATACTGTATCGGGATTCGTCTTTCAGCATTGTTCATAAAGATGATAAATGCTATCATAAGAACGAAGATTACGATAATGATCGGAACAAGGATCATGTTCTTAGCTTCACCGGTCTTCATAAGAGAAACAAGTGACAATACTGCTGATGGTCCTCTTGCGATGATACCTGCGAACAAGAGCATTGAGATACCGTTTCCGATACCCTTTTCGCTGATCTGGTCACCGAGCCAGATTGTAAGTGAAGCACCTGCTGTAAAGCAAGCGATAATTACAATTTCAGCGAACCATTTCTGCCAGCCTGTTGTATACATCAAAGCATGTGCCTGTCTGTCAAGGGTAAGATAATATGCCCAAGACTGGAACAGTGCAATTGCCAATGCTGTATATTTTGTGATCTTATTGATCTTCTTTCTACCCTCAGGGCCTTCCTTTGAAAGTCTTTCAAGAGGAGGAAGAGCGTATGTCAGAAGCTGAATAATGATCTGAGCATTGATGTAAGGTGAAACTGACAGTGCGAGGAGTGTAGCTTTTGAGAAGTTACCTCCGGAAAGAACGTTCAGATAACTAAAGAAGTTACCTGATGCCTGGCTGTCCTCGAACCAATCAGCAAGAGCTGTTGGATCAAGATAAGGTACAGGCACTGCACCACCAATTCTGTAAATAATGATGATAAGCAATGTAAACAGTAATTTTCTCCTTAATTCAGGAACTTTCCATGCATTACGAAATGTTTCGATCACAGTTACATCACCTCAGCCTTTCCGCCTGCCTTTTCAATCTTTTCCTTAGCAGCTGCAGAAAAAGCTGTAGCTTTAACAGTGAGATTCTTTGTGAGCTCACCATTACCAAGAACCTTTACTCCATCAAGTTCCTTCTTAACAAGACCTGATGCGATCAAAAGCTCTGTGTCAACAACTGTACCATCTACAAATCTATCGAGATCTGCTACGTTTACGATTGCGTACTTAGTTGCAAAAATATTGTTAAATCCACGCTTAGGAATACGTCTTGCGAGTGATGTCTGACCACCTTCGAATCCTGGTCTTACTCCACCACCTGAACGTGCATTTTGTCCCTTATGACCTTTTCCGGCTGTTTTTCCGTTGCCTGAACCATGTCCACGGCCTTTACGCTTAACTTCTTTAGTAGCACCCGGATTTGGTGATAATTCGTGCAATTTCATTGTTTAGCACCTCCTTGCTTTACGCTTCGGTTACTTTTATAAGGTGGGATATTACTTTAATTTTTCCCTGTGTTTGTGCGTTATCAGGCTGAATTGTTACAGCACCGATTTTTCTAAGACCAAGTGATTCAGCAGTTGCAATCTGTTTCTTGCTCTTAGAGTTAAGGCTTCTAACCAACTCGATTTTCAAGTTTGCCATTGCAATCTCCTCCTTAGCCTATAATTTCTTTTACAGTCTTGCCTCTCTTAGCAGCAACTTCTTCAGCTGATTTAAGTGAAGCAAGTCCGTTGATTGTAGCTCTTACAACGTTGCAAGGATTGTTTGAACGAAGTGACTTTGTTCTGATATCCTTGATACCTGCAATTTCTACTACTGATCTGACAGGACCACCTGCGATAACTCCGGTACCTTTTGCAGCCGGTTTCATAAGAACTTCGCCTGCACCGAATTTACCGATAATTTCGTGTGGTATTGTTGTTCCCTTAAGTGATACCTTTACAAGGTTTTTCTTTGCGTCCTCAATGCCCTTACGGATAGCGTCCGGAACTTCGCTTGATTTACCGATACCGAAACCTACTGTTCCGTTTCCGTCACCTACAACAATAAGTGCTGAGAACTTCATGATACGTCCACCCTTAACAGTCTTTGATACTCTGTTAATTGCAACGACCTTTTCACTAAGTTCCAATGTTGAAGCATCTATTAAAGCCAAAGTATACCCTCCTTTTATTAGAACTTGAGTCCGCCTTCACGGGCTCCGTCTGCTAATTCTTGTACACGTCCGTGATAGAGGTAACCGCCTCTGTCGAAAACAACATTTTCGATACCCTTATCAGCTGCCGCTTTAGCAATCATCTCGCCAACCTTGCGAGCGCCCTCTTTGTTACCGCCGTTACCATCAAAGTCCTTAGACATTGATGATGCTGAACAAAGTGTTACACCGTTGATGTCGTCGATGATCTGTGCATAAATATGCTTTGAGGAGCGGAATACATTAAGGCGAGGACATTCCGGAGTTCCTGAAATCTTGTTACGGACTCTCATATGTCTCTTTGCTCTTGCCTTCGCTCTGTCAAGCTTTTTCACCATAGTAATTCTCTCCTTTTAATTACTTCTTAGCACCCTTGCCGGCTTTACCTTCCTTATGGATGACATATTCACCTACATAACGAATACCCTTACCCTTGTAAGGCTCCGGTGGACGCTTTTCACGGATTTCGCAAGCGAACTGACCTACTGCCTGCTTGTCAATACCTGAAACCACGATCTGGTTTGGCTGTGGAACATCAATCTTGATTCCATCAATTTCAGGTACGATTACCTGATTTGAATAACCAAGGTTCATAACAAGGTCCTTACCCTGTTTTGCTGCTCTGTAACCAACGCCTATGATTTCAAGGCTCTTTGAAAAACCGTTTGTTACACCCTCGATCATGTTTGCGATGAGAGTTCTTGTCAAGCCGTGAAGTGACTTATGAATCTTTTCCTCTGATGGACGCTCAACCTTAACTTCGCCGGCTTCTGATTTAATGATCATATCCTTGTTAAAGGATTTTGTAAGTTCACCCTTAGGTCCTTTTACAGTAACAACGTTACCTTCTGCGATAGATACTTCTACGCCGGCAGGAACACTAATAGGCTTGTTTCCGATTCTTGACATTATATTAGTCCTCCTTACCAGATAAATGCGAGAACTTCTCCGCCGACATTAAGCTCACGAGCTTTCTTGTCTGTGATTACACCCTTTGATGTTGAAACGATTGCAATACCCAATCCCTTCATTACCTTTGGCATATCCTCACAGCTTGAATAAATTCTCAAGCCTGGCTTTGAAACTCTTCTAAGTCCAGAAATTACTGAATTTCTGTTTTCGTCATACTTAAGAGTAATTCTTATGATACCCTGCTTTTCGTCCTCAATGATCTTGAAGTCTGTTACATAGCCCTCATCTACGAGGATCTGTGTGATTGACTTCTTCATATTAGATGCAGGAACGTCAACTGTTGCGTGCTTTGCAGAACTTGCATTACGAATTCTGGTCAATAAATCTGCTATTGTATCAGTAATTTGCATGCTTGTTAACCTCCTTTTACCAACTAGCCTTCTTAACTCCCGGGATCTGACCATCATGAGCCAATTCTCTGAAGCAGATACGGCAGATGCCGAACTTTCTCAAATAAGCATGTGGTCTTCCACAGATTTTACATCTGTTGTAAGCACGAGTGGAATACTTAGGCTTTGCCTGTTGTTTGTTAATCATAGCCTTCTTAGCCATTATTTTTCCTCCTCTTAATCTTACTTATCAGCAAATGGAGCACCTAACTGTAAAAGCAACTCCTTTGCCTCTTCGTCTGTGTTTGCTGTAGTGATGAAGTTAATATCCATACCACGAACCTTATCAATCTTATCGTATTCGATTTCAGGGAATATAAGCTGCTCTTTGATACCTGTTGAATAGTTTCCTCTGCCATCAAATGAGTTAGGATTAATACCTCTGAAGTCTCTTACACGAGGGAATGCTACGTTGAAAAGTCTGTCAACAAACTCGTACATTCTCTCAGCTCTCAATGTTACCTTAACACCGATTACCTGACCATCTCTGAGCTTAAAGTTAGCTACAGACTTCTTAGCCTTACAAACGATAGGCTTCTGACCTGTAATTGCTGCGAGATCGCTCATAATAGCGTCGATAACCTTCTTGTTATCCTTGTCAGCTCCGCAGCCTACGTTGATTACAACCTTATCAAGCTTTGGAATCTGCATAACGTTAGCATATTTAAATTTCTTCATCATAGCAGGAGCTACGGTGCTAACATAATATTCTTTCAATCTAGCCATCGTAATTTCTCCTCCCATTAAAATTCTTCGCCACAATCAGCGTTCTTACAAACTCTGACCTTTGTGCCGTCTTCAAGGAACTTATGAGCTACTCTTGTTGGCTTGCCACACTTTGGACAAACTGCCTGTACCTTTGATGCATACATTGCAGCTTCAGCTTCAACGATTCCGCCCTGCTGCTGAGCACTTCTTGGTTTAACGTGCTTTGTAGCAATGTTAAGTCCTTCTACGATTACTTTGCCTTCCTTTGGAGACACTTCAAGTACCTTACCCTTTTTGCCCTTATCTTTTCCTGAAAGAACAACTACAGTGTCGCCTGTTTTAACGTGTACCTTATTCATCCTAACGACACCTCCTGATTAAAGTACTTCCGGAGCAAGTGAAAGAATCTTCAAATAATCCTTTTCACGAAGCTCTTTTGCAACCGGTCCAAAAATACGTGTTCCTCTTGGGTTTTTGTCTTCTTTAATAATTACAGCTGCGTTTTCATCGAAACGGATATATGTTCCGTCTGCACGACGAAGACCCTTAGCTGAACGAACGATTACTGCTTTTACAACATCGCCTTTTTTAACAACGCCGCCTGGTGTTGCCTTTTTAACTGAAGCAACTACTACGTCTCCGATGTTTGCATACCTTCTGCGGGTACCACCCAAAACTCTGATGCACATGAGCTCTTTTGCTCCTGAGTTGTCAGCTACTTTCAGGTAACTCTGCATTTGTATCACAGTGCGTTCCTCCTTTCAAAACTCTGAAGGCTCACGGCAGGTTTTCTGCCGTCTTGCCTTTAATTATTAAAACTTACTTAGCTCTTTCGAGAATGTTAACCAAGCGCCATCTCTTATCCTTTGAGAGTGGACGGGTTTCCATTACTTCAACCTTATCACCGATGTTGCAATCATTGTTTTCATCGTGTGCTTTAAGTTTAACTGTTCTCTTAATGATTTTCTTGTAAAGTGGGTGCTGTACGTTATCTTCGATAGCAACTACGATTGTCTTATCCATTTTGTTTGAAACAACCTTACCCACTCTTGTTTTTCTAAGATTTCTTTCGCTCACAGTAAAATCCTCCTTTCACGATTACAAGGTTTCGGACTCTTGCTTACGAATGAATGTCTTTACACGAGCAATATCCTTCTTGACAGCCTTCATTCTCATTGGGTTATCCAACTGATTTACAGCGTGCTGGAAACGAAGGTTAAAAAGCTCCTGCTTGAGTTCAGCCAACTTATCTTCAAGTTCTGCTGCAGACAATTCTTTGATTTCATTTACCTTCATTATTGCTCACCACCCATTTCTTGAGTTTCTCTCTTAACGAACTTACATTTTACCGGAAGCTTGTGCATAGCAAGACGCATAGCTTCTCTGGCAACTTCTTCACTTACACCTGCAATCTCAAACATTACACGGCCCGGCTTAACTACAGCTACCCAATATTCAGGTGAACCTTTACCGGAACCCATTCGAGTTTCAGCCGGCTTTTCAGTAATAGGCTTGTCAGGGAAAATCTTGATCCATACCTGACCACCACGTTTGATATATCTTGTCATAGCAATACGGGCAGCCTCGATCTGGTTTGAAGTGATCCATGCTGGCTGAAGTGCCTGAAGACCAAACTCACCATGTGAAACCTTATTACCTCTTGTAGCCTTACCTGTCAAACGACCACGGTGTACTCTTCTGTATTTTACTCTCTTTGGAAGCAGCATTACTTGTTACCTCCTTCTCTTTTAGCCTTGTTAAAGTCACGACGACCATTTCTTCTGTCATCATTTCTTCTCTGACGCTTTCTGTCTGATCTGTCCTTGTTGTCAGATGCAGCAACTTCACCCTTGAGAACTTCTCCTCTGTAGATCCATACCTTTACGCCCAGACGACCGTATGTTGTATGTGCCTCAGCAGTACCATAATCAATGTCTGCTCTGATTGTCTGCAGTGGAATTGTTCCCTCGTGATATGTTTCAGATCTTGCGATTTCTGCACCGCCAAGACGTCCTGAAACGCTTGTCTTGATACCCTTTGCACCGAGCTTCATTGCTCTGCCGATTGACTGCTTCATTGCACGTCTGAATGATACTCTGTCTTCGAGATCGTGAGCAATCTTTTCAGCTACGAGCTGTGCACTCAGGTCAGGCTGTTTTACTTCAATGATATTGACAGCAACTTTCTTGCCTATCTTCTTCTCGATGTTTGCACGAAGTTTTTCGATCTCAGCTCCACCTCTGCCGATTACGATACCAGGCTTTGCACAATGAATGTGAATCTTAACCTTCTGACCGCCATCGTTATCTGCGAATCTTTCGATCTCTACTTTTGGAACACCGGCATATACTGATTTGCTCTCAGGATTCTTTGATCTTGTATTAAGCGCTTTCATAATATAATTACGAACTTCATAATCTTCAACCAGTGTTTCACCGAAAGTGCTCTTATCTGCAAACCAACGGGAATCCCAATCCTTTATCACACCGACTCTCAGTCCGTGTGGATTACATTTCTGGCCCATAGTTTACCTCCTCTTTCAGCTTATTCCTTTTCCTTAAGAACAACAGTAACGTGTGATGTTCTCTTAAGGATTCTGTAGGCTCTGCCCTGCGCTCTTGGCATAATTCTCTTCATGATTGGTCCTGGGCAAACGTAACACTCTGCAACATAAAGATTATTCTTATCCATGTTGTGATTGTTTTCTGCGTTTGCAGCAGCGGACTTCAGAAGCTTCTCCAAGTATTCACAAGCAGCCTTTGGTGTATGCTTTACAGTTGCCATTGCAACTTCATAATCTTTTCCTCTGATAAGATCCAATACGATCTGAACCTTACGAGGAGCTATTCTGGCATTTCTCAAAATTGCTTTTGCTTCCATTCTGAACTCCTCCTTTCCGCTACTTACCATTATTTGAGGTCTTTGAACCTGCATGACCCTTATAAGTTCTTGTTGGTGCAAATTCGCCCAGCTTATGTCCTACCATATCTTCTGTTACATATACCGGAACGTGCTTACGACCATCGTGAACAGCGAATGTATGACCTACGAAATCAGGAAAGATTGTTGAAGCTCTGCTCCATGTCTTGAGCACCTTCTTTTCGCCTGCTTCGTTCATTGCAATAACTCTTTTATAGAGTGCCTCTTGTACGTAAGGACCCTTCTTAACACTTCTGCCCATTAATCATTGCCTCCCTTCAGCATTACTTACCGTTTCTACGTTTTACGATAAACTTATCGGAGCGATGATGCTTAGCACGTGTCTTGTAGCCCATTGTTGGTTTACCCCAAGGTGTTACTGGACTTGGACGTCCAACTGGTGATTTACCTTCACCACCACCGTGTGGGTGATCGCAAGGGTTCATTACTGAACCACGTACTGTTGGTCTCCAACCCATGTGACGCTTTCTACCGGCTTTACCGATATTTACGTTTTCGTGGTCGATGTTACCAACCTGCCCGATTGTTGCCATACAGTTAATTGGAATCTTTCTCATCTCGCCTGATGGAAGTCTTACCAATGCGTATGTGTCTTCCTTACCCATAAGCTGAGCCATGTTACCAGCTGATCTTACAAGCTGTGCACCCTTGCCAGGATAAAGCTCAATGTTGTGGATAAAAGTACCTACAGGGATGTTCTGAAGTGCGAGTGCGTTACCAGGCTTAATGTCTGCGTCTGCACCTGCTCTGATTACATCGCCTACTGAAAGACCGTGAGGTGCGATGATGTATCTCTTCTCACCATCTTCATACTCAACGAGTGCAATGAATGCTGAACGGTTTGGATCGTACTCGATTGTGAGTACTGTTGCGTTCATGTCAAGTTTGTTTCTCTTAAAATCAATAAGACGGTATTTTCTTCTTACTCCGCCACCTCTGTGACGAACAGTGATTCTACCGTAGCTGTTTCTACCTGAATTCTTCTTTAAAGGTTCAAGCAGACTTTTGCATGGAGCAACCTTTGAAAGCTCTGAGTAATCTGTAACAGTCATGCCACGTCTACCCGGAGTCGTAGGCTTATAGCTCTTTATTGCCATTTTAAATTCACTCCTTAATTTAGGTTTTGCGAAGGCGTCAAAGATAATTTTCACTATCCAAAAACGTCTCCATACTTACATTCTGTGGTAAGCCTGAATATCAGGCATTGCGGTTTCGCAGCAGTCCTCACTGCCTCACAGAAACTTTCCGGACAATGCTCGGTGTTATCGCCTTACCCGGAGCAACACAGCTTTGCTGTGCCTCTTTTAGAGGGCTAATCCCTCAACGGATTAATACATACCGTCAAAGAATTCGATTGTCTTATCTCCCTCAAGAGTTACGATTGCTTTTTTACGGTCAGGTCTGTATCCAACAGTTCTTCCCATTCTCTTCTGCTTGCCCTTAACACTGATTGTGTTAACCTTAGCAACCTTTACTTCAAACAATTCTTCAATCGCCTTAGCAATTTCAACCTTGTTTGCATCCTTAGCAACCTCGAAAGTATATTTACCCGACTGAAGTCTTTCCATTGAATCTTCAGTAATAACAGGCTTGATTACAATATCTTGAGCAGTCTTAGTCATTATGCATAAACCTCCTCAATCTTTGTTACAGCGTCTGAAGCAACGATAAATTTGTCGTAGTTCAGAATATCGTAAACGTTCAATGTGTTTACTGTTGCTGTTTTGATTCCAGGAATGTTTCCGGCACTCTTAACTACCTTTGCATCAGCCTCAGCTGTTACGATAAGAGCCTTACCCTCTACGTTAAGAGCCTTAAGCATTTCAACGATTGTCTTTGTCTTAAACTCTTCTGTCTTGATTGAATCAACAACGATCAAGTTCTCATCAATTACCTTTGTTGAAAGAGCTGACTTCATTCCAAGTCTCTTTTCCTTCTTGTTGAGTGAGTAGCTGTAATCTCTTGGCTTAGGACCAAGTGCTACACCACCATGTACCCACTGTGGAGCTCTGATAGAACCCTGTCTTGCGTGACCAGTCCCTTTCTGTCTCCATGGCTTCTTTCCACCACCACTTACTTCTGTTCTTGTGAGTGTGGACTGTGTACCCTGTCTCTGGTTTGCGAGGTAGTTTACTACCATTGCATGCATGATACCCTTGTTTGGTACGATGCCAAATACAGAGTCGTTAAGCTCAGTGTCGGCTACTTTTTTGCCTGTCATATCAAATACTGAAATCTGTGACATATTATATCCTCCTTCCACTAAGCCTTCTTAACGCAGTCAACGATTGTTACAGTTCCGTTCTTTGGACCCGGAATTGCACCCTTGATTGCAATAAGATTATTTTCTGCATCAATCTTTACAATTTCAAGATTCTGTACAGTTACCTTTTCTGCACCCATGTGACCAGGCATTCCCTTGCCCTTGTAGATTCTTGATGGTGATGAACAAGCTCCCATTGAACCTGCATGTCTGTGTACAGGGCCTGTACCGTGAGTTTCCTTCAATCTTGCATTGTTGTGACGCTTGATTGTACCTGCAAAACCTTTACCCTTGCTTGTTCCGCATACATCTACGATGTCGCCTTCAGCAAATGTATCAGCCTTTACGATGTCGCCAACGTTCAAACCTGAAATATCTTCAAATCTGAATTCCTTCAAAGTTCTCTTGAATGCTACGTCAGCCTTCTTGAAGTGTCCCTGGAGTGGCTTGTTTACTCTCTTTGCTCTGATGTCGCCAAAGCCGAGCTGTACAGCTTCATAGCCGTCATTCTCAACTGTTTTCTTCTGTACGACAACGCAAGGACCTGCTTCAACTACAGTTACAGGAATTACTTTTCCTGTTTCATCGAAAATCTGTGTCATACCGATTTTCTTTCCGATGATACCTTTCTGCATTTTCATTTCCTCCTATTTTAGGTTATTGGTTGAACATTTTGTCCAACATGACCTGCGTGTTATCATGTGTGAGAGATTACCTGTAATCTCTTTTGGAAATTACTTGATTTCCATTACAATGTTTACACCTGCAGGAAGTTCGAGACTCTCGAGAGCTGCTGTTGTTTCCTTTGTTGGTCTGAGAACGTCAATAAGTCTTTTGTGTGTTCTCATTTCGAACTGCTCTCTGCTGTCCTTGTACTTATGAACAGCTCTAAGGATTGTGATGATCTCCTTATCAGTAGGGAGTGGGATAGGTCCTGAAACCTGTGCACCTGAACGCTTTACTGCATCAACAATCTTTGCTGCTGCTGCGTCTACTACTGCGTGTTCATAGCCTTTGATCTTGATTCTGATCTTTTCATTGACTGCCACTTAAATCGCCTCCTCGTTGCAATATGTTAATCTGGGGGCAGGATTTTCAATCCATATCCATAATTTCCGAATTGAATTATCAGCTTATCGCCCAATTCAACTTTTACACCCTGCCGTGTGTTCCGTGCCATGCTATAAAAAAATCCGAAAGCACCAAATGGTATTTCGGACCGGCAATCGCAAACACAAAAGCATTCACATACTCATGCAAAAGCAGACTTCTCTGCCCTTCGCAAGAAGCATAAGCACATACTGTGTTCGGTATTACAGTCGCCCGGTTTAAAATCGGACATACTCCATGAAAATTACCTGACAAACCGTCAGCAACCTTTCACTTCATCGCATATCTAAGTGCCTGACGCATAAGTTCAGACACTTTGTGCAGTCACGCAAGTATTATTATACACTACCATATACCGAATTTCAAGCTTTTTGCCAAATTATCAATATAGAATTTTTATAAATTTTCTAACGCAAATTTATGCACTTTGCACAAAGATTAATACATTTCCACTGCTTTAAAGTCAAGAGGGTCTATTATTTGCTCAACACCACTTCCAAGATCAGTTCTTTTTGTGACTCTGCCATCAGCAGAGCGGATATATTCGATACGTTTTTTGTTTTCCTTCGCCATAATCTCGTCGTAAGGATACCATTCCCACACAATTTTTGCTGCATCTCCGACAGAAAACTCGCCATCATCTGAAACAACATCCTGTGGATTATAGATAGTCAGCTTTTCACCGTCCTCGAAAGTGACGGTCAGCATATCCTTTTCCTCAAGGCATCTAAACGGCTTGTGAGTATTATCCAATGGTCTGCCGAACCAATCGCCCCAGAATCTTAATGAACCCTTTTTGGTCACGTTCACAAAAACACCTCCGTACAACTGTCTTTTTATAATAGTATACTATTTATACTTCTCAACAGTATTCTCAACCTTGTCCACAGCATTTTTATCGGTAATTTCAACTTTATAGACATAGTTTTTATCCATGCCGTCAATCTTGATTGTTGATGACTCTACAAACCACAGCAGATTGCCCTCGTCATCAAAGTAATAATCGGCACTGAAAGCTTTAGTGTCCTCACCGACTCTGAGCTTTTCAATATCATACTTGTGAGCAACATGAGTGATACCGTCCTCAGTTTTGACCTCAGCCTTTTCTACTGCTGACGGCTGAAAGATAATAAGCCCTTCGCTTGCCTGAGGGTGCGGCATATCTCTTGTATAGGCAACGAACCCATCATCACCTTTCTGGTAATACTCATATTTACCCTTTTCAAACGTAAAATTCTCCACGCCATTGTTATATTGTGCATAGACATCATCACCGTTTTTGCCTTCATAGGAAAACATGAGAATATCCTTTTCATCATATTTGAAAACAAAGGTCTGCTCAACCTCATTTGTATCCTCATTCGTCATAATGACTCTGGCACTCTTCAGATTTTTATACTCTTCCCTTGCTTTGTTGATAAGCTCATCGCCCTCAACAGACGGTGTTATACCACATGAGCAAAACATCAAAACAACACTCAGGAACGCACACAACAATCCTTTTTTCATTTTATCCTCCATAGTCACAAAAGGACTGCATTTTTATTGCAGTCCCTTGATATTTACTTTCTGCGAGATTGACTTTTTCTCTTGTTATCAATAACGTGCTTGAGATCAGAAAATCTTTCTTCGCTTGTAGCCTTGAACTTGCTGAGCATATCCTCAAAGTCAGCATTACCACTGCCTTGTGAATTGTCAAACACCGGTGGAGGATTTTTCATAAAATCCTGTGGCTGACTATTTTCACGATTGAAAGGCTTTTTAGTATATCCACCCTTGTTCTGATTTTTTGTGTTATCGAATCTCGGTTTTTTGGGTGGTGCAGGAAGTGCTTTCTTTATTGACAAAGCAATCTTTCCGTCATCTCCGATGCTCATAACCTTGACCTTGACAGGCTGACCTTCCTGAAGAAATTCTTTTATTTCACTTACAAAAGAATTTGCAACTTCAGAAATATGTACCATTCCGGTAGTATCCTTGTCAAGCTCAACAAAAGCTCCGAATTTAGTTATTCCCGTGACCTTGCCTTCATAAATTTTCCCAACTTCAAGCTGCATCTGTAAATTTTACCCCTCTGTTTTTATTTTTATTTGGATTTCACATCAATTTTTTTCAACAATATAAAAACGACGTTCATTCGGATAAGCATATCCTAACTTCTCTATAGCAATACGTTCCATATATGCAGCCTCGTCATCGGCACTAAGCAGACGGACGTATTCATCATTAAGCTGTCTGGCCTCAGTTATCTTTGCAGAAAGCTCCTCACTTTCCTCCTTGATATCCGAGATCTGAATCTGGTGAGAAATCATCGAGAATATCGAATATATTCCCAAACAAATTACTGCAAGCGTAAAGAGTGGTTTTGAAAGCATAAAAGATTTTTTACCATTGTTTTTCAAAGCTTTATCTATTTTTTTATTCCTTGCCATACACTCCACTCTCCTTTCTTATCTCAACCTATGACACTTATACCATTATGCTATAATCTTTATTATAACTAATATTTTTCACACTTTCAAGGGGTTTTTGGCGTTTTTTTGTTTTTTTATAAAATTTAAATGCTTTTTAACAATTCGTTTATTAATTACAGCAAATATTTTAGCAAAAAGGCATTTAACAGGCAACATCAACGTCCTCCAGACAAAGCGTGTGACCTTTGAAATGATTCTCACACACCAATTACCAAGTCCGATACGTTCAACCAAGCACCCTGAAAACATTCCGACTAATACAAACGCTCTTATACCTCTTGTAAGATCTGTGGCAAAAATGAAAAAACACACTCCGAAAAAAAGTGTATACAAAAAGTCCTCAACAAACACTGCGACTTTGTTATGGCTGACCGTATTCCTCAGAACCCGCAAGAAATCGTACAGCACTCCCAGAGCTGCTCCCAGCAGACATGATAACAGAAAATATTCCGTTTCCTGTGCAATTTCAAGATGCATCGGCTCCATGTCAACACCTCCGACAGCTTATTTGAAAAGCTTTCCAAGCATCGAGAGCTTTTTCTTCCTATCCTTTTCACCATAGCAAAGACTCCAGACATCTCCCTCAACAGAAATATCCCCACTTTCGACGCTCATCTCATTAATATGTAGATTTCTGCCTCTTATCGTAAGTTCTCCAAGTTGCGTAAAAAGCCTTATCTCCTCCTCATTAAAGCAATCGACATCGGTAACTCCCGAAAGCATCAGCCTTGAACGGTTTTCCAGAATCAGATTATGTTTTCCCTGCACTTCATTCATGCAAATTCTCCTCTCATTGCTTGATACCTTTATTTATATGACGCCCCTGAGCGAAAAATGTTAAATCGGTGCAAAAAAGAAGAATCCCTTTCGAGATTCTTCTATAATGTCAATTACTTTACTGTCACACTCTTTGTAACATATTTTCCGTAATAGTTCTTGCCTTCGACCGTTCTGCAGGCTTTGACCGTGAAGTAGTAAGTATTACCATTTGTCAATTCTGTTTTGGTATACGCTGTACCTGTAGTTTTCGTGAGCATTACCCACTTTGCTTCAGGTGATGTCTTGTAGTAAACTATATAATCCGTTGCACCTGCAACCATTTCCCATGTTACTCCTGCCTTCTTTGAACCTGGTGTCAGAGTAAAGTTCACCGTTGCAGGATTTGTGCTCGTTGTAAATGTTGAATAGCCCTGGCTGAAATAGTTCTTTCCATTCAAGGTTCTGTAAGGCCTTACTGTAAACTTATATGTAGTACCTGCTTTAAGACTATTGAACATATACACCGTGCTTGTCGTATTTGCAACCGCTCCCCACTTTTTAGTTGAGTTGTTATACTGATAAACCCTGTATCCTGTTGCACC
>JAUNJM010000006.1:29910-52033 GCA_030533265.1 Ruminococcus sp.
CTCCCCACTTTTTAGTTGAGTTGTTATACTGATAAACCCTGTATCCTGTTGCACCGGGCACCTTACTCCAACTCATCTTTACTGATGTTTCAGCAGGTGTTAAAGTCACCTTTGTGATGTTTGCGGGACTTGTGCTCGTTGTAAATGTTGAATAGCCCTGGCTGAAATAGTTCTTTCCATTCAAGGTTCTGTAAGGCCTTACTGTAAACTTATATGTAGTACCTGCTTTAAGACTATTGAACATATACACCGTGCTTGTCGTATTTGCAACCGCTCCCCACTTTTTAGTTGAGTTGTTATACTGATAAACCCTGTATCCTGTTGCACCTGAAACTCTGCTCCAGCTCATCTTGACCGAGTTTTGAGATGAAGTAAAGCTTGCTTTTGTGATGTTTGCAGGAAGTGTTGTTGTTAAAATGGTTGGATATGTGGAGCTTGTAATATTCTTTTTGTTTATAGTTTTATATGATTTTACAGCAAATCTGTATGTTCTTCCAGCATCAAGTCCTGTTGCAGTGAATGTATTAACATTACTGGTTATTACACCAATCTTTCTCCAATTATCCACTCCATCATTAGATATGTAAACAATATATCCGTTTGCACTTGCTATCTTATCCCATGAAAGCTTAACCGAGTTGGTTGTTTGACTGCTTACATTCAAGCCTGCAACCTTGAATGTCGGATTTGCAATAGTGTAGCTGAATCCTTCATTTACAGCATAATCGTGACCTGGTGTATTCAGATAACAGCTTATCTTGAAATTGTTGATTGGTTCATAATAAGTATACTCACTGTCTGAATATGAATAAACATATCCGAAAGCAAACTGCTGTATTTCCTCTATGTTTCTCGGAATAGTAATACTTTTAAGATTATAGCAGTTTCCGAATGCCAACGTTCCAACAGCAAGCAATCCGCTAGGAAGACTTATGCTTGAAATTGCTGTATCAAAAAAAGCGTACTCATCAATAGCTAAAAGTGTTGAAGGAAAATTAATTTTTCTCAGATTGTCACAGCTATAAAAAGCATCTACACCAATATAAACGAGATTCGAGTTTTTCGAGAACTTAACTTCTCTTACTTCTGAATCACAGAACGCACCTGCTCCGATCCAAACAATATTATCACCGACAATGACAGTGTCTACATAAACATCTTCAAAAGCTTCATCCCCTATTGAAACAACAGGGTGCCCGTCAATTTCTGATGGAATATTAATAGTTGTAGCACCACCAATAAAATCAGTAATAACTACATTGCCGTCATCGCCTATAAGGTACTCAAAGCTTTCATAAACCAATGCTCCTGCTGTTATTGCAGGCAAAACTGCTACCATGCTTATTACCATTGTAAGTGATGTAAATAAACTGAAAATTCGTTTTTTCATACGGATTTCTCCTTTTGTGTATTTCCTTTTTTTGTATATCCTTACATTTTTACGATTATTTATATTAACATTATATCACAATAAAAATATTTTTCAAGATAAGATTCAAAATTTGTAAGTTTTAACAAGGTAGTCATTATTTTTTAGAGGCAATGAACCTCGAATCCAAAGGCATAATATAGTAACTATGAGAGCATCCAGCTCAATATCTTGAAGTTTTTCTTATCGCCGTCATTAACAGTGACAGTTATAGTATGCTTTGCCCTTTCGTCAGATGTGTAAATCTCATCTGCTTTCATATAGTTGCCCCAGCCACCGCTGAAATCACCACTTACAGGTTTGACTTCCTTGCCGTCAACTGTAATCGTAACGTTGCCGCTAAGTCCGTCAATCGTTTTCATATAGAGCATGCCGAGATTCTTAAATTCCATTTCAAATGTTGCCGAACCTCCAGTCGTTGTTCCCCAGCCTGCACCGAACCTGCCGAACGATGCCGTTTCGGTGAACGAGCCCTCGTCGATGACAGTAACTTCACTGCTCTGTCTGTCAACACACCTTGCATCTGCATACTTATCCTCAGTAACTGGTTTGGCATCAAAAGGCTTTGACTGCTTGTCATATGAATCAATATTATCCTTGATTTTTCCGACAAAGCTTGTGAGCATCTGTGCCAACATTCCGTGACCGATATCATTCGGGTGAATGTTATCAGGAGAGATGTCCTTCCAATTCAGCGTTCCTGCATTAATCTCAGCCATTATTGCATCATGGTATGAAATCACAGGCACGTTGTACGCTTTTGCTACCTCGCTATGAACGTTCTGAGCACTTGCACCGTTGTCCATTGTCATCTCGATAAGCACTACTGCTGGATTGTTCTCCAAAGCCATACACTTTCTCACAAGGCTGTCCATTGCTGACTTGAAAAAGAAATCATCCGAATCGTTGATGAACTCGATGAAAATAATGTCAGGTTTCAAATCAAGCACATCCGTCTGAACTCTGTGGACTCCGAGATAGGAATCGGTTGCTCCGATTCCTGCATTTGTAACATCAACAAAATAGCTTACGTTTTCTTCCCACCATGTCTTGAAACGATTGACATACTGGTTACTACTGCTCTGTGCAGATGATCCCTGTGTTATCGAGTCACCAAGGAAACATATTTTTGTCATGTATTCCTTATCTGACAAAGCATTGTTTAGCTTTTCTGCGAGTCTTGAGGTATCGCCCTCAAAAAGTACTGAACGTTCTAACATTTTTTCACTTGCTCCTTTCGATATGTCGATTTTTTCTGCTGTCTTTGATTCTACAGTGCTTGAAACAGATTCATCCACACTGCTCTGTGAATCACCATTATCACAGGCAGTCATTATGCTTATCAGCATAAGCAACGACGTTGCCATACAGATTATTTTCTTTATCACATAACAAACCTCCTCAGATTTTTCATCTATTTATATTTTAACACATTATTACTCATTTGTCATCACTTTTTTGAAAACTAAGCAATAAAAAAGGGTGGAAAGCTCCACCCTTTGTATAATGCTGGTTATTATCTTAGCAGCCACAGCCGTTGTCGCAACCACAACCGTTACCACAAGCGCCAAAGCCGTTACCATTACAACAAGCAATGATAAGAATAAGAATAATAATCCACCAGCATCCGCCAAATCCGCAACCGTTCATAAAAAATATCTCCTTTTGTGTATATTTTAAGACCGCAACAGCTTTCTGTCTGTCGCTGTGTCTTATATTACAGTGTATGAAATATGGGGAAATGTGTTACATTTTTTTTGTGAAAGCAAAATTTGTCCTCTGCATAAACTGATAGTAGTCGCAAAACCATGTGTTTTTTGCAATCAAAGCATAAAAATGCTCTTTTCAGCCAATTATTTATTCAGGCATTTATATGCATACTTTTATGAAACAGAGGGTGATAAAATGGGACTGACCAATCGCAGTTTTGAAATTGACAGGTTCACCAAAAAAGGTCGTGAAATAATCAGAGGTGCAGTTACCTGTGCAGGCAACTGGGGACACACATATATAGGCTCTGAGCATATTCTTCTGTCCATTCTTCAGGATGGCAATTCAACGGCAAGTTCAATACTTCTTAAACATGGCATCGTTCTTGAGGACGTTCAGCAACAGGTCATCAGCATTATCGGAAAAGGTACTCCCTGCAAGCTCACACAGAACGATTTTACTCCTACAGCTCTGAGTATTTTCAGAAACGCCTGTGACCTTTGTGTCAAAAACGGTGGGAAACAGGTCGGCTCGGAATATATCCTTGCCTCTATGCTTCATCAGTCAAGCTCCTGTGCAGTAACGATACTCCGTGAGCTGAGCGTCAACATCAATGAGATTTACAAAAACTGCACCAGCTCTGACAGCAATGTTTTTCTGGAGCAAAACTATATCAGACTCAAAAACCTTGAACGCTTTGGTCGTGAGCTTACCCGAAAAAATATCTGCGAATCGTTTGACCCTGTGATTGCCCGTGAAAGCGAAACGGAACGTATCATGGAAATACTTTGCCGCCGTACTAAAAACAATCCCTGCCTTATCGGTGAAGCAGGAGTCGGCAAAACTGCTATAGTTGAAGGCCTTGCAACAAAAATCCTACAAGGAAAAGTACCGGACATTCTCTCATCAAAGCGTATATTTTCACTTGACATTACCCTGCTCCTTGCTGGTGCTAAGTATCGTGGCGACTTTGAGGAACGGCTCAAAAGCTGTATGGACGAAGCTGAAAACGCCGGCAACGTAATTCTCTTCATAGACGAGATACACAATATCATGGGTGCTGGTGCTGCTGAGGGTGCGATCGACGCTGCAAATATCCTCAAGCCTCAGCTTGCAAGAGGGAAAATACAGATTATCGGTGCAACTACTTTTGAGGAGTATCGCAGGAACATCGAAAAAGACTCGGCTATGGAAAGACGTTTTCAAACAGTTAAAATAGAAGAGCCTGACTCCCATGACACTATTGAAATAATCAAAGGTATCCGTAGCAAATATGAGGAACACCACAAAATGAAAATTCCCGAAAACGTTATAATAAGGACTGTTGAGCTTGCTAAACGTTATATACCTGACAGATTTTTCCCTGACAAGGCTATTGATATTCTGGACGAAGCCTGTGCCTGTGCCAAAATCAATGACACAAGCTCCCATGCTGACAAAAACCATATTTCAAAGGTGTTCAACGACTATGTTTCAGGCAGGATAAACCGTGAAAAGTATATCACTGAAATAACCAGACGTAGCAACTGTGATGCTGTTGCTCTCACTGAAAAGCACGTTTGCTCTGTTGTTTCAAAGTGGACGGGAATCCCTTGCGAAACATTCGACACTGATGAAGCAAAACAACTGCGTGGACTTGAAGCTGTTCTCGAAAAGAGTGTTTTCGGTCAAAGTGAGGCTATAAAAGCTTTGTGCTGTGCGATACGTCGCTGTCGCACGGGACTTAAAGAGAGTAATCGTCCTATGGGAAGCTTTATATTTCTCGGTACAAGTGGCGTTGGCAAAAGTGAGCTTGCAAAGGCTCTTGCAAAGGCACTTTTCCACCGTGATGACGCTCTCATCAGGATTGATATGTCTGAATATATGGAGCGTCACAATGCCTCAAAGCTTATCGGTGCTCCTCCCGGATATGTCGGATATGAAAGCGGTGGTGTGCTTACCGAACAGATCCGCAAAAAGCCATACTGCGTACTCCTGCTTGACGAGATAGAAAAAGCTCACCCTGATGTTTTTGCAATACTTCTTCAGGCTCTTGAAGAAGGGTTTGTTACCGATTCGCTGGGCAAAAAGGTATCCTTTTCAAACCTGATTATCATTATGACCTCAAATGCAGGTGCAAAGCAGCTGTCACTCAGAAAATCGGTAGGCTTCGGCAATGGCGGTGACGGTTATGATCAGAGAGAACACGCAAAAAACGAAATGCTTACTGAGCTGAAAAAATTCCTGTCACCTGAGTTTCTGAGTCGTATTGATGAAACGATAGTTTTCAACAGGCTCGGCAAAGCTGAGCTTTATGAAATTGCTCAAAGTGAACTGAAAAATCTTAAAGAACGTTTGCAGAAACTCGGATATGAATTCGATTTTGATGACGCAGCTTCAAAAGCTCTTGCCGACAGATGCGAGTGCAACGAATCGGGAGCAAGAGAGATAAGAAAAGTTGCCCAGCAGAACATTCAGAACCTCGTTTCAGACAGAATTCTCGACGGCATCCCTAAAGATGTTCCAATGGTGTTGTCCGTCACCGAAAACGGCGAGTTTGTGATAAACTCGATGCACAATTCACAGTTGTCAGTGTATAATTAAAAACATACAAATCCGGCTCGTTTTTTATTGCTTATTGTTATTAAATTATCTCTTGCAATTTTCAGCAAAAAGTGATATAATGTTTTATTATTGTGGACGGAGGTGTTTTTTTGAACAGCGAACTTGTAAAACTGCTGGTCGAACTCGTAATCGGCAGTGCTGTTGTAATGGCAGTTATCGCTTTTATGTGTATCATAACTCCCAGAATTGCTAAGCTGATAATCAAAAAACGTCCTCAGCTTGCAGAAAATCCCGAAAGGGTGAATAATGATAATGCAAGCGATGTTCATTCGGTCAAAGGTCCTTATGACGCTCAAGACGAAAATTATGACCTGAACTACAAAATTTATAATAAAGACATATATGGAGTTGATTTTAAACATGGCAAAGAAAAACGAAAAAATGGTTGACGCAATTACCTCAATGAACGAGGACTTTGCAAAATGGTACACTGACATCTGCAAAAAAGCAGAGCTTATCGAATACACAAGTGTTAAGGGCTGTATGGTTATTCGTCCTTACGGCTATGCTATCTGGGAGAACATCCAGAAAATCCTTGACAGTATGTTCAAGGAGCTTGGTCACGAGAATGTATGTATGCCGATGTTTATCCCTGAAAGCCTGCTTCAGAAAGAAAAAGATCACGTTGAAGGCTTTGCACCTGAGGTTGCATGGGTAACTCATGGTGGTAGCGAAAAGCTTGAGGATCGCCTTTGCGTACGTCCTACATCTGAAACTCTTTTCTGTGAGCACTATGCCAACATTGTTCACTCATACCGTGACTTACCAAAGCTTTATAACCAGTGGGTTTCTGTTGTAAGATGGGAAAAGACTACACGTCCGTTCCTGCGTTCAAGAGAGTTCCTCTGGCAGGAAGGTCACACTATCCACGCTACTGCTCAGGAGGCTATCGAGGAAACTGAAAGAATGCTTAACTGTTATGCTGATTTCTGTGAAAAATCTCTCGCTATGCCTATCATAAAGGGTAGAAAGACTGACAGTGATAAGTTCGCCGGTGCTGAAGCTACTTACGCTATCGAGGCACTTATGCATGACGGAAAGGCTCTGCAGGCAGGTACTTCTCACTATTTCGGTGACGGCTTTGCAAGAGCATTTGACATTCAGTTCACAAACAAGGAAAACAAGCTCCAATATCCTCACCAGACTTCATGGGGAGTTACTACACGTCTTATCGGTGCTATCATCATGACTCACGGTGACGACAACGGTCTTGCACTTCCACCAGCTGTTGCACCTGTTCAGGCTGTTATCGTGCCTATCGCTCAGCACAAGGAGGGCGTTCTTGAAAAGGCTGAGGAGCTTTATAATGCTCTGAAAGCAAATGGTATCCGTGTCAAGCTTGACGATACAAACAACTCTCCTGGTTGGAAGTTCGCTGAATATGAAATGAAGGGTGTTCCTGTAAGAATCGAAATCGGTCCTAAGGATATTGAAAACAACCAGTGCGTTGTTGTTACCCGTCACAACAGAGAAAAGACTTTTGTTTCACTTGATGAGCTTGTTGATGTTATCCCTGTTAAGCTTCAGGAGGTTCATGACGGGCTTTATGAAAGAGCTCTTGAAAACCGTAAGAACAAGACTTACCAGTGCAAGACTATGGACGAAATCATCTCTGCTCTTGAGGAAAACGGTGACGGCTTCGTTGAGGCAATGTGGTGTGGTGAAGAATCCTGCGAGGACGAAGTGAAGGAAAAGACAGGTGTTGGTTCACGTTGTATCCCATTTGAACAGCACGAAATTTCTGACAAATGCGTTTGCTGTGGAAAGCCTGCTAAGAAAATGGTTCTCTGGGGAAAAGCTTACTAATAACTATATACAAAACGAAAAGCTTCTGCAAAAACGCAGAAGCTTTTTTTATTCATCAGTGATCTACAAATCCTCCCTTTTGGAAGAAAAGATCTCTTACTGCAAGTGCACATCCCGAAAGGAATCTGTTTTTTCTGTCTACAACCGAAAGTTCAAGCTTTTGTGCAAACTCATCACTCGTAAGTTTTGCAACACTTTCCTTTATCATCTCAAAAGTGACTTGGGTATCAAACGAAAAAAGATGAATTACTATTCTTTCTGTATTTGTTATACAATAAAGGTTATTGATAAGCAATGCTACAAGACGTGATGCTCTGTCAAAAATCTGTATAACAGCTTTGTCGCCATTTCTGTATGACTCCATTATCATAGCTTCACTTATATTAGAACTGTCACCCTCTGCAAGCTTATAAAGATATGGAGTTGTATCCTTTGAAAAAGACCTCCTTATCTTTTTCATAATAGCCTCTCCGGTTATTTCGTTTTTTACACAGCCTCGTCTGCCACAGTGTGGACACACATCATTTGAATCAGGTTCAATGATTATGTTGTTTACCAGATCTGTTCTTTCATGATAATAAACTGTCGGATTTTTTCTTGTATTTGCAAGAAAATTTATTTCTTTACCAAACTGTAGAAATGTTATACTTTCAGGCTCTGTATATTTTTTCTTTATAAAATCAATATTAGCAATCGCTGTTCCTATAACCGAGCTTCCAAAAGTAACAGGAAGATCGGTAAATTGCTCAACGGCTTTCTGCAGAACAGAATAGTCAGGATTATTGTCAACCATCTTGATTGCAAAAAAGTCATAAAGTGACGGATTTATTCCAAAACCGATTCCAATTATCTGTGATTTTTCAAGACAGTTGTCATTCATCATAACTCTTACTGACCTGTTAATATAGTCATATATTGAAGCAGTGTTAAAAAAATTGGGATCCATAGCACGGTTTCGTTTATCCAGTATATCACCGGCAAGTGTAGTCAGTCCGATACTAATAATATCCTCCTCAATATTTACACCAACAATGAACTTATAATTATAATTTATGTCAATGAGAATCTTCTTTCTGCCTCGTGGTGCTCTTTCATCAGGATGTTTAAGCTCACCGACTTCCAACAATATTCCCAGTTCGATCATCTCGTTTGTGATTATCGTCACAGCTGCTCTTGTCAAGCCAAGCATTTTTGCTATATCAATTCTTGATGTAGGTCCATTGTGCTTTAGTATTTTCAATACCTGCATTCTGTTTCTTCTTTTCAAGTCAAGCTTGCTTATACCATTTGACACTAAACTGGTCATTGACATTTTCTTCATCACTCCTCTACCTTTTTATTATCCCATAAACATCAGCTTTAAACAAAAAGCACGTTTTTCTAACGTGCTTTCTTCTCTTTATTTAAATTATAACACAGAAAAATGAACAATAAATGAAGTTTGTCTGTATTTTAAACAAATTCCTCTACAATCATCAAAGAATTTCATTTTCATCAATATCATCCTCAATATCCTCACCATTGAGAATAGCACGGAGGATTTCAACCTCCTCAGCTGTAAGAGTTATACCCTTACCCATTCTTGTATGGTCAGGATTCCACTCTCTGAGGTCATATTTTGGTTCTCTTTCGTTCCAGCTGACCATATTGAGTTCTTTTGTCCACCCCTTTGCGTTCTCAGAAAGAACTCCCAAAGATTCTGTGATTTCAAATTTAAGTTCTGCCATAAAAATTCCCTCCAATAAATATATACATGAGCAACGCTCATTCAAGACTGATTCCTGTTTCTTTTAAGCTTGCTTCCCACAAGCTCCCAAAGGCTCTTAAAGTTCATCACCAACACTATCACAAACAGTATTGGCAGAGCAATATATGACATAAGATGGCTCTTTACATACGGCTGAGCAACGTTTATCATAGTCATTGCTATGAGTATCACATTGTTGAAAATAAGCTTGCCGAGCTTCAAATCAAAAGGTACAAGCTTGCGTGAATCATATGCTCTTATGATAAATACCGTAAGATAGCTTACTATCGTTGAAATCGGTGGACCATACAATCCTATTTTCGGAATGAGGATTATATTCAACCCGATATTGATGATTCCCGAAAACATACTTGTCAAAAGTGATCTCTTCGTCTGCTTTGTTGCAAGATATATCGAGCCCAAGAATGTTGTAAAGCAGGAGAAAACAGATGAGTATATAAGTATCGGTGAATACATTACCGATTCCTGAAAATCCTGTCCGAGCCATATTGCCGTCAACGGCCTTACTATCATCAAACAACCTGCTGCAAGCACATAGAGCAGACACTGATTCAGGTTGAACACATTACAATAGAACCTATCCCTGTCCTCAGAGTCGTTTTCGAGTATCGCTGACATATTCCACGCCTGTCCGAACATGAAATAGACCGTTGCAACAAGATTTGGTATCTTATACGATGCCGACAATATTCCGTTTGCATCACTGCCCATATAGTGAGTCGTCATGAACGAATCGGAGCTGTTTGTTATCAGCCAGAGTATCTGTGCCGGAATGAGTGGCACTGAATAGTGTAACATTGTGTGCAACAGTTCACGGTCTATTTGTCTGAACTCAAAATATCTCCACAGCTTTGCTGCAAACGTCAGAAATACGACTGAAATCAAGTCAGACACAATAATCGACAACAGATAACCCGTGTTTCCCATTTTAAAGCCTATCATGAACAATAAAGTACCTACAAGTGTGAACAATGTTGTAAGGATACCGTTTATAGCAAATAGCTTGACACGTTCCATTGCTCGTACAAAAGTAGAATACACAAGCTTGAGGCTTGACGAGAAAATATAGACATACAACAGCAACGAATAGCCATTAAGATACTTGTCAGCTATTCCTGTAATCGTCACCACAGGAAGTATCACTCCCAGAACTGCCAGACCTGCAAAACAGACGATGTTTCCAAGTGTGAACACCTGTTTTTTGTTATACGCTTTATCAAGTCCGAACCTGATGATAGCTTCGCTTATAGTCAGCGTAACAAGAGGCTGTAACCAGTTTGCAATCTGGGTTATGACATCGTTGATACCCATTTCCTCCGGTGTCAGATAGGTCGTATAGACCTTGACAAGCAGAAGCACCAACACTTTTGAACTGAATGAGCCTATTGCAAATATTATCGTATTTGAGAACAGCTTTTTATAACTGCTCTGAGTTTCTTTTTCAGGCATATTTATCTTGATCCTTTATTATTAGACTCCAATAATTACATAACAAATAATAAATCCAAAAGGATTTTCGGTATAATCGTCCGTACGCACGGAGCAAATTTTCAATTTGCAAATATGCGTGAACATAAAAGTAAAATAATCACTTGCGATTATTATATCACACTTTTACTCTCTTTGCAAACTTTTTTGGTATTATAAAAAAATATAATCACAAGATGATAAATTATTCATATTTTTGATGTAAACTAATTTTGTTGTGTTAAAAAATAATGAAAAGAGTGTTTTTATTGGAATATGGAATAATTATCGGACAACGAATAGTCATCATGTTTATAATACTCGTTATCGGTGCGTTCTGCTATCTCAAAGGACTCATCTCCAAGAACGGTACAAAACAGCTTTCCGCTATTGAGCTTAACCTTGTCAACCCTGTACTTATCTTCATGTCCTACCAAAAGGATTATGACAGCTCAATGGTGACAAATCTGCTGTGGGCATTTCTTTTGTCGTTCATATCATTTGCAATCACCATTGGTCTTAGCTATGTACTTATCAGTAAAAAACGCAAATCATACTCAGTTGAACGGTTCTCGATAATCTACTCAAACTGTGGATTTATAGGCATACCACTTATAAACGGTCTTTTCGGCTCTGACGGTGTACTCTATCTTACAGCTTACGTTACATTTTTCAATTTCCTTGTCTGGACTCACGGTCTTATGACTATGAAAGAAAAGCTCGACTTTTCATCAGCGATAAAAGCTCTCAAGGCACCGTCAGTAATTGCAATTTTTATAGGTCTTATCTGCTATTTTGCAAGACTACAGCTCCCGTCAGTACCAATGCAGGCAATGCAGTATATCTCTGACATGAACACTCCGCTTGCTATGATAATCGCAGGTGCAACGGCTGCCCAGACAAACATACTCTCAGTTTTCAGAAAGCCAAGAAATTATGTTTTATGCTTTTTTAAATTGCTTCTGATACCAATAGTCGCATTCTGTGTCATAAGGCTCTTCAACGTTCCGTCAATCGTCTGCACTACCCTCACTATCGCTGCAGGCTGTCCCGTTGCTACAACAGGTCTTATGTTCGCTCTCACGCTCGACAAGGACGCTGAAAAATGCGCAGAGCTGTTTTCTATGTCTACTCTGCTCTCAGCATTCACTCTCCCTGTCATCACCATTATCGCTACTACTTTTAGCTGATCTCCGGTAATTATATTAAATTTCTCATAGCAAATCCTTTCACTTAACTTCAGATTGAAAAAAATAAGGGATAGCCCTTTTGATAAGGGTTATCCCTTTTATAAGTTTTACAACGCAAAAAAGTCACACAGAGTTTTTTAGTTACCCTGACGTGGGACATATTTCTCATAGATGAGGATATTATCCTCCATTGATACGAAATCGCCCTTTGATTTTGCTGTAACGCAGATATAATTTTTATCCTCATATTCAAGCTGAGTAGCAAGTGTATACTTTGCCTCAGTCGTGAAACCGGTCTTGCCACCGATTATATCTCCACCACCCTCAACATAGTAGCCATCAAGTCGCATTGCAAGAATACACGGAAGCTCAATGCCGTCCTTATGCTGTTTTGTCTTTGAGGTAGTATATTTCCTTGCTGTGAGAACTTCTCTGCAAACGTCGTTTTCCATAGCATATTTCAAAATCATTGCCATGTCCTCACAGGTTGAATAGTGATTCTTTCCGTGGAGTCCGCTTGCGTTCTCAAAGTTAGTATTTTCCAGCCCGAGCTCTTTTGCTTTTTCGTTCATCATTACAACAAAGTCCTTTTCAGACCCTGCTACCATGTTCGCAAGACCGACAGTTCCGTCTGCACCACTTGTAAGTATCGCTGCATACATCATGTCCTCAGCAGTAACCTCTTCGCCTGCGTCAAAACCGGCACGGGATGCGTCCTCTTCGACCAATGGATCAATGTCATCAGCAGTGAACGTGTATGTGTCCTGCAAATCCTCAATGTTCTCTGCTGCAACGATAAGAGTCATTATCTTTGTAAGCGATGCAGGATACATTTTTTTGTTGTAGTTCTTTCCTGCAACAATAGTATTCTCGTCCGAATCAAGCAGTATCGCATAATCTGCCGTCATATCCTTATCCTTGATTTCAACATAGTCAGCAGTATTCTCAGGATACTCCATCAAAGCCTCAGGCTCAGGTGGAAGCTCAGGTTCATCAACCTCCGACTCTGCCAGCGATGAACTGTCAGCAACCGATTCTACCATTACAGGCATATTCTTTTTATCCTCTATCCTGCTTGAATCTGTCAGCATTATTGCAGCAGTTCCGACTGCAACCGCTATCACACCGATAAGAACTGCTATTACTGCTACTCCTCCACTGCTTCTTTTAGACATATTCGTTCTCCTCTTTCTCTGATTTTTGATTGCTGTGTTCTGTCATATCACCTTTCATTTTATCATGACAAAACCTCAGTATATCCTGTCTTGTAATAATTCCGATAAACATATCCCTGTCGTCAATTACAGGCACAAAGTTCTGGTTCATCAACAGCAGAATAAGCTCTTCGATAGTCGAATAAACCGATACCGGAGCGTTCTTCACTCGTTTTGGAACATCGCTTATCAGATAATCCTCAAGTCCCTTGACATCTTCTATCTTGTTATCAAGCATGAACCAGAGCAAATCTCCCTCAGCAAGCGTCTTGACATATCCGCCATCACGGTTTATAACAGGCACTGCCGTAAATCCATGATTACGCATCTTTTCCACTGCCTGTCTGAGCGTATAGTCCTCATAGATATAGTTGATGACTGCCTTTGGCTTTAAAAATTTCAGTATGTTCATAAAACTCCCTCAATCATCTAAAGCGTGTATATAAGATTCAAAAATGTACTGAACTCAATATCCTTAAAATCTTCCTGACGCAGATTGAACTGCTTAAGATCTGTATCAGTTATTCCCCTGTCTGTGCAGACCTTCTTGCAGAATGTCTGTCTGTCCTCATCGTTCAGGCTTCCGAAATCGGTCATGTTTTCGAGAAACGCAATATCAAAATATTTCTCATCAGCTTCATACTGCAATTTGTCGATCGTTCTTGTTTCGATCACATCGTCATGACCTTCAACGGAATATCTCAGACTATACTTCTGAAGATCTCCTGATTTCTTGTCAAAAACAAAGCAGATATTTGTGATATAGCTCTCTCCTGCAAAGATATACTGCTCTGTCTGCACATCTTCACACGAATCATAGTCACACTCATCCGACATCGGCAGATTCCTGTTGATGACTTCTTCAATTATGCTCAGTCGTGCATCAGCATCGGTTTTCTGATACATTCCAGCAGCGTTATCAAAATTATATGTATTTCCGTCAACAGATATTATCCCATAGCTTCCGACACTTTCCTCCTGCAGCTGATAAACGCTCTCTCCGTTTACTGCTCTTGTGAGCTTTATAACCTTGTCTGAATTACTGGTTGTAACGGTACAGTGCATTGTATATCCATTGCTGAGCTTTTCTGCCATGTTGCTCAGATACTTACCGATATTTGATACCTCAGATACGCTTTCCGTCTTTGACTCTGCAACTGACGATTCTGACTTTTTTATATCAGATTTATCATCTTTGCCCTTTTCACAACCTGAAATTGTCAGCACCGATACAGCGAGTGCTACACATAAAAATCTACTAAATCTATGCATTTTTTACCCTTTCAAATTAAATGTTATTACAAAACATTATACAACAGTACAGATAATAAGTCAAGAAAATGCAGTCAGAAATATCTGCACATTCTGAAAAAGTGGTTTCGGTGAACTTCCGAAGCCACTTTAACATAAATATCAAAATCAACTAATGCTGAAATAAGATGCAGGGTTAAGATACATTCCCTGATATCTGATTTCCAAATGGAGATGATCCCCTGTTGAATAGCCTGTTGAACCCATTGTTCCGATAATGTCACCCTTTTTCACAGTATCACCATCGGTAACATTCAGTGATGTCAGGTGTCCATAAAGAGTGATAAATTCGTTTCCGTGATCAATTATTATATAGTTGCCATATCCTCCGCCACAACCACAGGATTCCTCCTTTTCGTAGTTATGCGGACATGACGAATTTGTTCTCAGCACTGTACCACTCTCAGACGCATATATAGGTGTACCTTTACCTCCCGGAATGTCCATACCTGTATGGTATGTACCCCAGCGTTCACCCACTCCTGACGAGATATAATAACAACCGGGAGCAGGCCATGAAAAGTCATATCTGCACTCAGTATCGCCGATTTGCTCACCGTTTGCGATTCGATCGTTAATACTGTTTCTCAGGTTATCCAGTGCTTCATTTGCAAGAATTTCTGCTGCCTGTCTTGCCGTTTCGTCAGATGAGTCCCCATAAGTGCTTACAAGTATTCCTGAAAGATCTGCTTCAAACGCTTTTCTCTCCTCAATATACTCCTTGTTCTTCTTTTCAAGCTCAGCCTTACGCTTTTCATACTCCTCTTTCTGCTTTTTATTGCTGTTATAGAGGTCATTCAACTTTTTCTTTTCTGATGCAAGCTCATCAATCTGCTTACGATACTCATTTTCCTGTGATTCAAGATTACTGAGAGAATTTTCATAGCTTTTTTTAGCAGACACAAGCTCATCTATTATCTCACTATCGTGCTTTGCAACACGTTGGATAAGCTCCAGCCTCATAAGTATATCATAAAAGCTTCCCGATTCAAGCAGAACCGTCAGATAAGAGCCTTCTCCTGCGAGATACATAAGTCTGATTCTTTCTTTCAGACGCTTAGTATTTACATTTATCTTCTTTTCCTGATTGTATATCGACATTCTGCTTGACGCCATATCCACCTCAAGCTTTGTCAGATACGAATTAAGCACCGATATTTTGCTGTTTATATTGTCTATTTTCTTTTTAATAAGCTTTTGTTCTTCTGATTTATTCTCTATGTCCTTCTCTGCTGACTTTAGCTGTCTGTCAATCGTTGCTTGCTCTTTTGCAATTTCTTTGAGTCTGTCGGCATAAACAGATACATCATACCTATCTTCTGCCAACGCAAGCTGATGCTCATTATCATGCCCTGCGAACATACTCATGCACAGTGACAACGACAATACAAATGCCACAATTCTTTTTGGCATTGCTGATCTTCCCATAGAAAATAACTGCTCCTTTTTTTACCTTTTCTTCGAATGTACAGCTTACACGTACTTCTGTGGATCAAGTGCGATACCGTTAAGTCTTATCTCAAAGTGGAGGTGAGGTCCTGTTGAATAGCCTGTTGAGCCTACAGTTCCAAGCACATCTCCCTGTTGCACCTGTTGTCCAACGCTTACAGTAATTCCTTCTGAATGTCCATAGAGTGTCCAATAGCCGTTGCCGTGATCTATGATACAATAGTTTCCATATCCACCACCACAGCCACAGCTTCCGTATTTGCCATAGTCATGTGTGCAATAGCTCTCAACACGGATTACCGTTCCTGATGCTGCTGCACAGATTTTTGCACCTCTGATGTTGTCCGAATAGATGTCTATACCGTTATGATATGCTCCCCATCTCCAGCCAACACCATATGATATATGATAGAATCCCGGAACAGGCCATGTAAACTGTGATTTATCGCTATAACCGTGATCGGCATTATTTGTTGAACCCTGAGAATTGTTAGTAGTCACACCGGTTGATGCGTTACCACTGTTGCTCATACCGTTCTGCGACTGCTGTTGCTGAAGTGCCAACTGCTCCTGTCGCTTTCTTTCTTCTTCCTCACGGCGTTTACGTTCTTCTTCCTCTTTTTTCTTTATAGCCTGCTGTTCCTTAAAGAGCTTCTGCAAATCGGCTTCAAAAGCACGCTGTTCCTTATCAAGCTTTGCCTTATTATCCTTATAAGCCTGTGCATCGGCTCTGAGTCTTTCCTCCGCAGCTTCACTCTGCGAATAGAGGTCATCAAGCTTTTTCTTCTGTTTTTGCTGTTTATCCTTTTCTTCCTTCTGGATTTTCATCTTCTCTTCAAGCTGTTTTTTATTCTCTTCAAGAGTTTTCTTTTCAGCCTCATACTGCTTTTTAAGCTCCACAAGGTTATCAATCATGCTATTATCATGGTCGGCAACCTTTTTTACAAGCTCTATTTTCATGAGCATATCATAAAAATCATCAGCTCCGATAAGAATATCAGTATAAGAACTGCTTCCTGCAATGTACATTATCCTGATACGCTTTTTAAAGTTCTCTATACCCTTTTCGATTTCCGTTTCTTTCTGAGCAATACTCTTCTCACTTTTGCTGATATTCTTATTCAGCTCATCAATTTCTTTCTGATACTGATTGATTTTATCATCATATTTCTGTATTGTTTTTTCAACGACATCAATCTGCTTTGAGATGCTTTCCTGCTTAGCTTTTTCAGCGTCAGCGTCAGCAGTTACATCGTTTATCTGTGAATCAAGCTGACTCTGCTGTTTTTCAAGAGCATCTATCTCCTCCTGAGCTTTTTTTATTGCCTCAGCATTTGCCTGTGCCTCACTGCTTATTGCGATAACAGGAGTCTGATTTGATATGTAATCCTTACCGTTTGTCATTACAGTAAACGCTGAAATTATAGCTAAAGATACTGCCAGAAATCTTTTAAGCAATCCTTTATTCATGGTATATGTCCTTTCTCAATTCACAATTCTCACCGAATGTAGTGTCAAATAGCAATCATAAATTGTGAATTTTAATTGAGCATTTTAAATTGTTATAACACAGGCAGGTCTAATCAATACAAAGTATGATAAGCCTGCCTTTATTACGCATATATGTCTTTTACACTTTAAGATGCTTTCCAATACTGATTGATGTTCCAACTGCTCCTATAAAAGCTCCTGTTACTGCATATGCAATAGTCACAGGCCACAAAAGCTCTCTGAATGAAAACAGTGATTTTACCCCAAGTATGTTCCAGAGCTTAAAGTCATCATTCAAGATGTTGTATACACCGTTATATGCAAACCTCGTCAACAGCAATGCTACTCCTGCTGCGATGATTCCGACTATCATACCCTCAATAAAGAATGGTATTCTGATAAAGCTGTTGTTTGCACCAACATATTTCATGATGTTTATTTCTTTTCGTCTTGCAAAAACACTTGCTCTTGTTGTATTTGATATGATTATCATACAAACAAGTATGAGAGCAATAATGATAGCACTTGATATTATAGTGAATACTCTCCTGATACTGATAAGCACATCAGCAAATGCCGTTGGAGATCTTGTAGATTCAACGCTTTCAAAAGTATCTATCTGAGTAGTTGTTTCGTCCATTTTTTTAATATCAACTACTGTAAGTCTGTATGTATCCGGAAGTGGGTTATCATCAGCATACTGGAAGAAACCCTTTTCTTCTTCCGTCATACCTTCGAGCATATTCTTCCATGCTTCTTCCTTTGAATAAAACTCTACCCCATTTACATTCGGTATAGCCTCAAGCTTTTCTTTCAATTCAGCCTGAGCCTTGTCATCGGTATCATCCTTAATCTGAACAATTACCTCACTCTTACCCTCAATGCCACCTATGATCCTGTTGAGGTTTATCGACAACAACACCGAAAGCCCTACCATAAGCAGTGACACCAATATGATACAGAACGATGCAAATGACATCATACGGTTTGTCCATATGCTTTTCAGACCTTGTCCTGTCAGGTATTTAACACTACTTGCTTTCATTTGAACCTCCTATGACCTCGTCAAACGCAATATTTCCCTTATTGATATTGATAATACGTCCTCCGAATGAACGAACAAGATCATGCTCGTGTGTTACCATAAGGATAGTTGTTCCACATTCATTTATGCCTTTTAAAAGTTCTACTATTTCATATGAAAGTGCAGGGTCGATATTACCTGTCGGCTCATCTGCGATGATAAGCTTAGGGTCATTTACCAATGCTCTTGCAAGAGCAACTCTCTGCTGTTCACCGCCTGAAAGCTCAGTCGGATACGACTTCGCCTTGTGTGAAAGACCAACGAGGCTTATAACATATGGTACTCTCGATTTGATATATTTTGCAGGTGCGTCGATTACTCTCAGCACGAATGCTACGTTTTCATACACCGTCATTGTTGGAATAAGTCTGAAATCCTGAAATACAACGCCGATAGTTCTTCTGAGCTTTGGTATTTTTCTTCTTTTGAGCTTGCTCAGATTGAACCCGTTTACAAGCACTGTACCGCTTGTAGCGTCAATTTCTTTGAGTATCAGCTTTATAAGTGTTGACTTGCCGGCACCTGACGGTCCTACTACAAAAGCAAAATCTCCGTCATTGATTTTTAAATTTATAGAATCAAGTGCGTCAACGCCACTTGAATATGTAACGGAAACATCTTTAAATTCAACCAAGGAAAATTACACCTTCTTATATTTATAAGGGCTTTGCCCTCTGCTATCTATCAGAACTTAACAGGGTTTGCTGATAAATATTTCTTTACCATAAGTGCGATCTTGAAGATTATCGCATGGTCAAACTCTCTAAGATCAAGTCCTGTAAGCTTTTTGATTTTTTCAAGTCTGTACACAAGAGTATTTCTGTGTACGAAAAGCTTTCTTGAAGTTTCTGAAACGTTCAGATTATTCTCAAAGAACTTCTGAATAGTAAACAATGTTTCATGATCAAGTGAATCAATAGATCCCTTCTTGAACACTTCCTTCAGGAAAGTATCGCAGAGCGTTGTCGGCAGATGATAGATAAGTCTTGCAATACCAAGATTGTCATAAGATACGATGACCTTATCAGTATCGAACACCTTTCCTACTTCAAGAGCCATCTGAGCTTCCTTGAACGAACGTGCAAGGTCACGCACACCCTCAACAACTGTTCCGATTCCGACATTTACTCTTGTATAGAACTCACTGCTGAGTGTATCAGAAATTGATCTTGCAAGCTTTTCAAGATCTTTTGGAGAAATGTTCGGTGAAACCTCTTTCACAAGAACAATATCAGATTCAGTGATGTTGAAGACGAAATCCTTTGACTTATCAGGGAAAAGATTCTGGATTATGTCAAATGCTGATACTTCATTTGATGATACAATCCTGATGAGCAATACTACTCTTGTTATCTCTCCACTGAAATGAAGCTCTCTTGCTTTTACCTGAACATCTCCAGGAAGTATATTATCGAGAACGACATTCTTAATAAAATTGTTTCTGTCATATTTTTCGTCATAATACTGCTTGATGCTGGCAAGGGTAATTGCAAGTATGTTCGCATATTTTGCTGCAGTTTCGTCAGTACCCTCAACAAAAACTGCAAAGTCCGGCTTCATATGTGCTCCGAATGGTTTGTATGTATAACCGTCACGAACAAACAAATCATGAGAATCGCTTATATCAAGTGATACGAACTCGTTTGTTGAGCCTACCTGTGCAAGCTCCGAGCAAGCGACGATGGTTGCATTGTCATCAATTACACCAATTACACAATCAATAGTATCACGCATCTGATGTACTACGCTTTGAAATAATCTGTTTGACATAAAATATTTTCCCCTTTACCTGCAAAAAATTTGATATAGTTTTTATTCCCATTATATCTACATATTATCATTATAACAAAAAATGATTATTTTTGCAAGTGTTTTATAGTAAAAATGTTCAAAAACTTTTCGCAGGTTCTTTTGTTCGCCTTAAACGTCTGTACTTATTACAGATTGTAACATATTTTTACGCCGATTGTGTGAACTTTCTGTTAAATTCATCAAAATACACAGATATTACGCCCCTTAACAAAGCATATTGCATATACAAAGGTTACGCTGTTGTAATTTTTAAATATAATGTAAATTTTGCAATCACTATGCAAAACTCCTTATTCGACTGGTTATTGCAAATTTCTCTTGACAGATTTTCAAATATGCTATACAATATTAATAATATGAATTTAAGGAGAATGTGACATGCTTAATACAGAAAAAACTATGGATAAAATCGTCGCCCTCTGTAAAAACAGAGGCTTTGTATATTCCGGCAGTGAAATCTATGGCGGTCTTGCAAACACATGGGATTACGGTCCTTACGGTGTGGAACTGAAAAACAACATCAAAAAAGCCTGGTGGAAAAAGTTCGTTCAGGAAACTCCACTCAACGTTGGTCTTGATTCTGCTATCCTCATGAATCCTGAAACCTGGGTAGCTTCAGGACATCTTGGCGGATTCTCTGATCCTCTCATGGACTGCAAATCATGCAAAACTCGACACAGAGCTGACAATCTTATCGAAAACTTCGATGGTACTAACCCTGCAGGCTGGACTAATCAGCAAATGATGGACTATATCAAAGAAAAGGGTATAAAATGCCCTGAATGTGGTGAGGCTGACTTCACCGACATCAGACAGTTCAACCTCATGTTCAAGACATTCCAGGGTGTAACTGAAGACTCAAAAGCAGAGCTTTATCTGCGTCCTGAAACTGCACAGGGTATTTTCGTAAACTTTGCCAACATCCAGAGAACATCCCGAAAGAAAGTGCCTTTCGGTGTTGGTCAGATCGGTAAATCATTCAGAAATGAAATCACTCCCGGTAACTTTATTTTCCGTGTAAGAGAGTTTGAGCAGATGGAGCTTGAATTCTTCTGTAAGCCGGGTACTGACCTTGAATGGTTCCAGTATTGGAGAACATACTGCAAGGACTTTCTGCTTGGTCTTGGTATCAAGGAGGACAACCTCAGACTCAGAGATCACGATCCTGAAGAGCTTTGCTTCTATTCAAAGGCTACAACTGACTTTGAATATCTGTTCCCATTCGGTTGGGGAGAGCTTTGGGGTATTGCTGACAGAACTGATTACGACCTCACTCAGCACATGAATCACAGTGGTAAGTCACTTGAATATTTCGATCCTGAGGACAACTCAAAGTACATTCCTTACGTTATCGAGCCTTCACTCGGTGTTGAAAGACTCTTCCTTTCAATTATAACTGAGGCTTATGACGAGGAAGTTATTGACGCTGAAAAGAACGATGTTCGTACAGTAATGCGTTTGCATCCTGCTCTTGCACCTGTAAAAGCCTGTGTTCTTCCTTTGGTCAAGAAACTCAAAGATCCTGCTCAGGAGCTTTTTGCACAGCTTTGCAAGAAATTCAATGTTGAGTATGACGAGGCAGGTGCTATCGGTAAGAGATACCGCCGTCAGGACGAGATTGGTACACCATTCTGTATCACATACGATTTCGATACTCTTGAGGATCACTGCGTTACAGTCCGTGACCGTGACACAATGGTTCAGGAACGTGTGAATATTGACGATCTTGAGGCTTATATCGAAGCTAAAATCGCATATTAATTTTTGTATTATAAAGGGAGAGTGAAC
>JAUNJM010000036.1 GCA_030533265.1 Ruminococcus sp.
TAGTATTTAAGGTTATGCTTGTCAGCAAAATCAATACAATACTGAGTTATCATGCCTGTATTGCCGGAACCGTGAGGAATACTACAAATCTCTTCAAAATATTGAAAAACGATCTGTGGCTCTATTTCTGATATTTTCATAAAATCCCTCCTTTACATATTATTTAGTATCTTAATTGTAACATAATATTGACTTGATATTATAATTATTTAAATAAAAATGTATAAATTTTATGTAAATAACTTTCGAAATCAAATAAATATGTGAAAATTGCACAAACAAATAACAAGTATCAGCAGATTCGGTCTTGAATGTATTGTGGGTAAAAAGATGATAAAAACTATTGACAAAGCCTGAATGTTGGTTTATAATAATTATCAAGTGATTTAATATTTGTTAAATGCGTTGATGGAATTATCCGAATGTAGCGTTCCAGAGAGAAGACGGTTGGTGAAAGTCTTTGCGTGAAAATCGGTGGCTCACCTGAGTATTGCTGTGAAAACAGTGACGTAACTCCTGCGTTAAAGGATTCGAGTGACCGATTTTCATGATTGATTTTCGGTAATTTGGGTGGTAACACGGAAACTTATGTCTTCGTCCCATGTTTTTGGGACGGAGATTTTTTGTTATATAATATTTTGAAAGGATGTATATTTTTATGAAGTGGATGGGACTTAATGAGCTGAGAGAGCTTTATCTTAAATTCTTTGAAAGCAAGGAGCATCTTTGTATAAAGAGCTTTCCGCTTGTACCAAGAAACGATAACAGCTTGCTTCTTATCAATGCCGGAATGGCACCATTGAAGCCATATTTTACAGGACAGGAAGAGCCTCCTAAGAGAAGAATGGCTGACTGTCAGAAGTGTATCCGTACAGGTGATATCGAAAATGTCGGTAAAACAGCAAGACACGGTACATTCTTTGAAATGCTTGGAAACTGGTCTTTCGGTGACTATTTTAAGGAAGAGGCTATCAAATGGGCATGGGAATTTTGTATTGATGTACTGAAACTGCCTGAAGAAAGACTTTTTGTATCTGTTTATGAGGAAGATGACGAGGCAGAGATGATCTGGCATGAGAAAATCGGTCTTCCTATGGAGAAGATTTTCAGAATGGGTAAGGAGGATAATTTCTGGGAAGCTGGTATAGATGGTCCTTGCGGTCCTTGCTCAGAGATTTATTTCGACCGTGGAGAAGAGTACGGTTGTGGAAAGCCTGATTGTACAGTAGGCTGTGACTGCGATAGATATATGGAATTCTGGAATCTTGTGTTCACACAGTTTGAACGTCACGAGGACGGAACATATACACCACTTGAACAGAAAAATATCGACACTGGTATGGGACTTGAAAGACTTGCTGCTATGATGCAGGATGTCAAGTCTATCTTTGACGTTGACACTATCAAGGCTATCCGTGACCATGTGTGTCAGATTGCAGACTGTCAGTACGGTGAAAGCGATAAAAAGGACATTTCTATCCGTGTTATAACTGACCATATCCGTTCTGTAACGTTTATGGCATCAGACGGAATTCTGCCGTCAAATGAAGGCAGAGGATACGTTATGCGTCGTCTTTTAAGACGTGCAGTACGTCATGGAAAACTGCTTGGCATCAACGGATTGTTCCTTAAAGACATCGTTAAGACTGTTGTGGACAATTCTAAGGGTGAATATACTGAACTTGAAGAAAAATATGATTATATTGTCAAGCTTCTTACTACTGAGGAGGAAAACTTTAACAAGACTATCGACAGAGGTATGAAGATACTTGATGACTATATCGATCAGATGCAGAAAAATGGTGAAAACGTACTTGATGGTGAGGCTTGTTTCAAGCTTTCTGACACTTACGGTTTCCCGATTGACCTTACTCGTGAAATCCTTGAAGAAAAGGGCTTGAGTGTTGATGAAGAAGCCTTTGAAAAGGCTATGAATGAACAGCGTGAAAAGGCTCGTGTTGCAAGAGGTGGCTCTAAGTATATGGGTGCCGATGAAACGGTGTTCCACAAGATAGACAGGGATTTCCATACTGAATTTGTCGGATATGAAACTCTTGAATGTGACTGCGAGATCTCATTTATTGCAACTGAGGACGAGCTTGTTGAAAATGCAGGCTGTGGTGAAGGCGAATTTTATATTGTATCATCAAAGACACCATTCTATGCTGAAAGTGGTGGACAGGTTGGTGACATCGGTGAAATAACAACTGCAAGCGGAAAGTGTGTTGTTCTTGATACACAGAAGGTTGTTGCAGGAAAAGTCGCTCATAAGATAAAAGTAGTCGAGGGTGGAATATCTGTAGGTCAGCAGGCACATTTTGCAGTTGACAAGAAGAATAGAAAAGCTGTTATGAGAAACCATTCATGTGCACATCTTCTACAGTCAGCACTCAGAGAGGTGTTGGGTGAACATGTTCATCAGGCAGGTCAGCTTGTTGATGCAAACAGACTGAGATTTGACTTCTCGCATTTCAATGCCATGACTCCTGAGGAACTGATCAGAGTTGAGATGCTTGTAAATAAATACATTTTTGAAGCACTTGATGTAACGGTAAAGGAAATGCCTATCGATGAGGCAAAGAAACTTGGTGCAATGGCACTTTTCGGCGAAAAATATGGCGATACGGTAAGAGTTGTTACAATGGGTGATGAAGAGCCTGCATCTATCGAATTCTGCGGTGGTACTCATGTTGATAATACTTCAAAGATAGCCTTATTTAAAATAGTGAATGAAAGCTCTGTTGCATCAGGAGTGAGAAGAATAGAAGCCGTTACGGGTACCGGTGTGATGAACATGCTCAAGGAGCATATCGACATGACAAGAAAGGCAGCAGAGGTTCTGAAGCTTGGTAATCCTGCAGAACTTGTTAAGAGATGTATTGCCCTTATGGGTGAGATCAAGTTACTTGAAAAAGAAAGAGATTCACTCCAGACTGAGATCTCAAATATGAAGACACAAGCTATCTTTGACAGTGCAGTAGATATAAACGGTGTTAAGGTAGTAACAGCAATGCTCACAAACATTCGCCCTGATATGCTAAGAAAAATGGGTGACGAGATAAAAGCTAAACAAGACGATTTTGTAGCTGTTATTGCAGGCGTTAACGGCGAAAAAGCAAATCTTCTTGCTGTTGCAGGAAAAAATGCTGTTGCAAAGGGTGCTCATGCAGGAAAAATAGCAGGCAAGGTCGCAGCCCTAACAGGCGGTAAAGGTGGCGGACGACCTGACTCTGCAATGGCAGGCGTTGGAGATAAGTTCAAGATAGACGAGGCACTTGATAAGGTAACAGAGATCGTAGCTGAGTTTATTAAATAAAGGAGCTGTAATTATGGATAACTGTATTTTTTGTAAAATAATCAAGGGTGAGATCCCTTCAAAAAATGTTTATGAAGATGAACTGGTTTATGTTTTCGAGGACATTGAACCGACAGCTCCTATACATTATCTTGCTATCCCAAAGGAGCATATTTCAAAACTTGATGAAATAAATTCTGACAATTCAGCTGTTATAGCTCACATCTATGAAGTCATTGCAAAAATTGCAAAGGAAAAGGAACTTAAGGATGGATTCAGAGTTGTTACAAACTGCGGTGAGCAGGCAGGTCAGACGGTATTTCACATTCATTTTCATATGCTCGCAGGCAGATCGTTTGGATGGCCTGCAGGTTAATCTGAAACAATATAAAAATCCCCTGTATTTTTTAAATACAGGGGATTTCTTCTTATATCAGATGTTTTCACCGTTTGTTTTGATAACGTCAGAATACCAGTAAGCTGAGTCTTTGATAGTTCTCTTCTGTGTCTGGTAGTCAACGTAAATAAGTCCGAAACGTTTGTCATAACCACTTGTCCACTCGTAGTTATCAAGGATAGACCAGTAGAGATAACCCATAACGTCAGCACCGTCATCAGTAGCTCTTTTCAAGCCACGAAGGTATCTTGTGATATAATCAATTCTGTTCGGATCATGAACCTTGCCGTCAAGATGAATCCAGTCATGACAAGGCATACCATTTTCAGTTATCAGAACAGGGAGTTTGTATCTTTCGTTGAGAAATTTTGCAGACCAATAGAGTGCATCATCAGTTATTGACCAATCCATTGAATTTCTTGGACAGCCAAGATATTCATTTGATTCATAGCTGCCGTCAAAGGCATAGCTTGAACTACGGTAAATATTAGCACCATAGAAGTCAATAGGAGTTGAAATTATCTCCATGTCGCCCTCTTTGATAACTTTTCTCAAGTCATCACCGAACATATCAAAAGCTTCGTCAGGGTACTTTCCGAAAACAATAGGATCTCCCCACCAAGCGTTTGAGAACATGAATCCATCTCCCCACATACCGAAGCTCTGCTGTCTTGCGATCTCAATTTCCTCAGGTGTGTTGTCTTTTGGAATCATGCAAGGACCTGTTGGTGCCCAGCCGATAACAGGACTGAGTTTAGCATTGTTTCTGATGACTCTTACTGCCTTACCATGAGAGAGCAGTACATTGTGAGTCATACGCATAAGCTCGCAGGTCGGAGCAGTAAGCTTTGGTGGAAATTCTCCTTTGCAATATCCAAGACCAATAAAAACCTGTGGCTCGTTTATTGTCATCCAGTATTTCACTCTGTCTGAGAAGTTTTCAACGCAGACTCTTGTGTAGTTCTCAAACCAATCTGAAGATTCATCGTTGAGCCAACCGCCTTTGCAGTGCAGTTCAAAAGGATAATCCCAGTGGAACAGAGTTACCATAGGTTCAATGTCATTTGCGATAAGTTCATCAATAAGTGCATTGTAAAAATCAATGCCTTTCTGATTCACTTCACCGATACCATCAGGCAGAATTCTTGTCCAGCTCAGTGAAAATCGATAAGCTTTTATGCCAATCTCTTTCATAAGCTTGATATCTTCCTTGAATCGGTGATAATGGTCACAGGCAATGTCACCTGTTTCATTGTGAGCAACATTACCCTTCTGGTGAGAGTAAACATCCCATATATGCAGTCCTTTTCCGTCTTCCTTATAAGCACCCTCGATCTGGTATGAAGCTGCCGCTGCACCCCAGATAAAATCTTTTTTAAATCCCATTTTGACCTCCTGATTTTTACTGCTCCAAAGCTTCAGCCAATGCTTTTGAAAGCTGTGCGGGACAAGAAGTACCTTTGCCGTTGCAGTCAATATCCTTTAGTTTCTGGATAACGTCTTCAGCTTTCATTCCCTTGACAAGCATTGAAATGCCTCCTGTATTACCATTACAGCCACCAATAAACTTTACGCTTGACACTATGTTGTCATCGTCTACTTCAACAATAATTTCTCTTGCACAAACACCTCGTGGTTTGTAGTTGATTTTTTTCATAATATACCTCTTAATTTATACTTTTGTTGTAAGCTTGTTTGATTTCTGAGCATTTGCATTTATCATCTTGCAAAGCTTATCGAGATTCTCCTCGTCAGTAGTGTTACAACCGATGTATGCAATTGATGAATTGTAAAGACCATGAAAGTCTGAACCACCGGTTATGATAAGATCGTGTTCTTTTGCAATTTTTATAAGCTCAGCTTTCTGCTCATCGTTATTTGAGTAGTGGTTGACTTCAATACCGTCAATTTTTCCGAGTTCAATAAGCTCTTTGAGCAGATCAATGTTGTCAAACATATAAGGATGAGCCATAACAGCTACACCTTTTGCTGAGTGAATAAGGTCAAGAACAAAGTTTACATCGGGATATTCTCTTGTTACAAGACACTTGCCGTCAGGATAGTTGAAAAGGCTGTTGTTTATTTCTCCATATAATTCTGTAGCATATCCATAGTTGACCAATGCTCTCATGATATGCTGTTTATAAATACTCTTTGAGCCTTTTGTATAAGGCTTTACAGCATCAGATGGGATAGGGTAAAGCTCTATAACCTTTTCAATCATATCTTTAGCACATTCTTTTCTGATCTCACATGATTTCAGACAAAGCCCTTCGAGTCTGTCCGGCTTTTGTGGAGCGTAGCAGAGAATATGTACTTTTGTGTTACGCTTTTTGTCCCATGCGGAAAGTTCAACAGCAGGAATTATTTTAACACCATATCTTTCTCCGAGTATCTGTGCACGATTAGAAGAAGACATTGTATCATGGTCAGTAATTGCAAGGAAATCAAGTTGCATTCTTTTAGCCTGAAGAATAACCTCTTCTATGCCGAGTGAACCATCGGATAATGTAGTATGGCAATGCAAGTCGCCTATCATATTTTATTACCTCCAATAAATATTAACATATTTATTATACCATATTTCAAAACATCTTGTAAACAAATATATGTTGTTGTTTAATACAAATATTACATTAAAAAATAGTGCATTTTGCCATATGTTTAGAAAAAACTGTCAGCAAACCAGATGTCATCCACTTCAAACACCTTGTTATTCAGGTATTCAAGACAGCCTGAATCTGTAGTGAAATCAAATGATAGCTTATATGAATATAATGCCTGAGTTTTAATGTTAAATGACCGATTTATCTTGTTGATACCGTATTTCCCGTCACCTAAAAGCGGATAGCCCTCAAAAGCCATGTGAGCACGGATCTGATGAGTACGTCCTGTGATAAGGTTTATATCAAGCAAAGCAAGATTATCCTTCTTATTTTCTTTAAGTACTGTATATTCAGTTATCATAGTCTTATTCTCAGGGGTCTTTTTTGCTGATATTTTCACTGTTTTTGTTATCTCGTCACGCTGATGATAAGCTCTGAGAACATCATGTTTCTTTGACGGAATACCAACAGTAATGCAAAGATAATTCTTGTGCAGTTCTCTGTCCTTGATTTTTTGATTCAGGATTCGTAGGCTTTCTGCATTTTTTGCACAAATCACAATACCGCCTGTGTTACGGTCAATCCGATTGCAAAGAGCAGGAGCGAATGATAATTCTTTTTCGGGTTGATACTCACCCTTTTCATATAGATAGTGCAGAACACGATTGATTAATGTGTCGGCAGTTCCGCTTTCATCTTCATGAGCAACGAGTCCGCATTTTTTGTCAACCAGCATAATGTTGTCATCTTCGTAAACAATATTAAGTGATGTGGGAGCTTTCATGAACGGACTGCTTATAGTGTTTGCGTTATCAAAAAACTCATCATTGATATAAAGCTGCACAACATCTCCTTCACAAAGACGGCTTGAAATTTCACATCTTTTGCCGTTGAGTTTTATGCGTTTAAGCCTGAGATATTTATACATCAGATTTTTAGGTAAGAGCGGTACAGCCTTTGTCAGAAACTTGTCCATACGTTGTCCTGCATCGTTGGATTTTATATTGAATTGTTTCATGCTTAAGGAACGTTCCTTTCAAATAAGTAAAATTTATCAGTATTATTATATCATAAATTTGTGAATTTTACACTTTACAAATATAAAAAATTAGTGTATAATTAGTGTAAACATAGGTTCTTTCAGTTGACGGAGGTTTTATGGATAAATTCAAATTGGTATCAGATTATAAACTTGCCGGTGATCAGCCACAAGCTGTTGATAAGCTTGTGGAAGGGATCAACAAGGGCATGAAAGAGCAGACTTTGTTGGGCGTTACCGGTTCAGGAAAAACTTTTACAATGGCAAATGTTATTGCAAGGGTCAATCGCCCTACACTTGTGCTTGCTCACAATAAAATACTCGCAGCACAGCTTTGCAGTGAATTTAAGGAGTTTTTTCCTGAAAATGCAGTTGAATATTTTGTTTCCTATTATGACTATTATCAGCCTGAAGCATACGTTCCGAGCAAGGATGTTTATATTGAAAAGGATTCATCAATCAATGATGAGATAGACAAGCTTCGTCACTCAGCAACAACTGCTATTGCCGAAAGACGTGATGTTATTATAGTGGCATCTGTTTCGTGTATATATTCTCTTGGTGACCCTGAGGAATATAAGTCAATGGTGGTGTCTGTACGAAAGGGTATGGAAAAATCAAGAGAAAAGCTGGTTGCTGAGCTTGTGGGGATACAGTATGAGAGAAATGATGTAAACTTTGTCAGAAATAAGTTCCGAGTAAGAGGTGACGTTGTTGAGATTTATCCTGCAAACTCTACTGATTCGGCAATAAGAGTTGAATTATTTGGCGACGAAATAGACAGAATATGCGAGATAAACGTACTTACAGGAGAGGTGCTGAGGTTTTTACAGCATGCGGCTATTTTCCCTGCAAGTCACTATATTGTCGGCAAGGAGAAGATGCGTGACGCGATTGAGGAGATAAAAGAAGAGCTTGATGAAAGAATAGCATATTTCAAAGAACGTGATATGTTGATTGAGGCTCAGCGAATCGCACAGCGTACAAATTATGATATGGAAATGCTTGAGGAAGTTGGCTTCTGTTCGGGAATAGAGAACTATTCACGAGTGCTTGCAAGACGACCAAAGGGTGCAATTCCTTATACCTTGCTTGACCATTTGCCTGATGATTTTTTGCTTATGGTTGACGAATCGCATGTTTCTCTGCCACAAGTCAGAGGAATGTATGCTGGTGACAGGGCAAGAAAAGAAACACTTATTGAGTATGGTTTTCGTTTGCCATCAGCACTTGATAACAGACCATTGCAGTTTGATGAATTTTATAAGCATATAAATCAGGCTGTTTTTGTTTCGGCTACTCCGGGACCTATTGAGAAAGAAAAGTCACAGCAGATCGTCGAACAGCTTATTCGTCCGACGGGACTTCTCGATCCTGAGATACAGGTGCGTCCTACTCAAGGTCAGATTGAAGATCTGCTTTCTGAGATAAATATCAGGATTGAAAAAAAAGAACGTGTACTTGTAACAACGCTTACAAAGAAAATGGCAGAGGACCTGACGTCATATCTGAAAAGCTTTGGTGTGGCAGTAAGATATATGCATCACGATATTGATACTATTGAACGTATGGAGATAATCCGTGATCTGCGTTTGGGAGAGTTTGATGTTCTTGTAGGAATTAACCTGCTCAGAGAGGGCCTTGACCTGCCGGAAGTATCGCTTGTTGCGATACTTGATGCGGATAAGGAAGGCTTTCTGCGTTCAGAAAGTTCGCTTATCCAGACTATTGGACGTGCAGCAAGAAATTCTGAGGGCAAGGTTATCATGTATGCCGATACGGTTACACGTTCAATGGAGCTTGCAATAACCGAAACTGAACGTAGACGTGCTTTACAGATGAAGTTCAATGAGGAGCACGGAATAGTTCCAAAGACGATAAAGAAGGATATCCGTGATGTTATTGAAATTTCATCGAAGGAAGAAGTTGAATATTCGGCAAGGCAGAAAGCTAAGCTTTCTAAGCGTGAAACAGAGGCACTTGTTGCAAAGCTTACAAAACAGATGAAAGAAGCTGCTAAGATGCTGGAATTTGAGCACGCAGCATTTTTAAGAGATAAGATCGCAGAACTAAAAGGAGAAAAATAATGAAAAAAATTATTGTAATCGGATGTCCCGGAAGCGGCAAAAGTACATTCGCAAGGCGACTCAGGGATATTACAAATCTTCCGCTTTTCTATCTTGACATGCTTTATCATAAATCGGACAAGACTACCGTTTCACGTGAAGAGTTTGACAGTAGGCTTGATGAAATATTGGAGAATGATAGTTGGATAATCGACGGCAATTATAAGCGAACAATGAGTAAAAGACTTAAAAAATGTGATACGGTATTCTGGCTCGATTATCCCACTGAGCTTTGTTTGGAATCTGTATTTAGTCGTATAGGAGTTGAAAGAGAGGATATGCCTTGGAATGATGAGGTTGATCCTGAATTTGTCGAGTATGTCAAAAAATTTAAAATAGAGCAAAATCCTGTTATAGAAAAACTGATAAGAGAATTTTCAGACCGAAGAATTATTGTTTTTCACTCCAGAGAGGAATCAGATGAGTTTTTACGAGATTTAAAGGAGCAGAATTATGCAAAATAATGAAATAATAATTAAAGGTGCAAGAGAGCATAATCTGAAAAGTGTGGATTTGACCTTGCCGAGAGATAAGCTTATTGTGTTTACAGGTCTTTCCGGTTCGGGAAAGTCATCTCTTGCGTTTGATACGATATTTGCAGACGGGCAGAGAAGATATATGGAATCACTTTCGTCATATGCAAGGCAGTTCCTGGGACAGATGGAGAAGCCTGATGTTGACTCGATCACAGGACTTTCTCCTGCAATCTCAATCGACCAGAAAACTACATCAAAGAATCCACGTTCAACGGTCGGAACTGTGACGGAGATTTATGACTATCTGCGATTGCTTTATGCAAGAATCGGTGTGCCTCATTGTCCTGTCTGTGGTAAGGAAATCCGTCAGCAGACGATTGATGAGATTGTTGATAAAATTATGGAGCTTGAGCCGGGTACAAAAATTCAGATTATGGCACCTATAGTTCGTGGGCGTAAAGGTGAGTATAAAAAAGAACTTGAATCTGCACGAAAATCAGGCTATATCCGAGTGCGAATTGATGGTATAATATATGATCTGTCAGAGGAAATCACTCTTGAAAAAAATAAAAAACATACTATTGAAATAGTGGTGGACAGACTTGTCATAAAAGATGATATAAAATCAAGACTCACAGATAGTATCGAAATAGTGTCCTCGCTTACAGGTGGATTGCTCACAGTTGACGTTCTCGATGGTGAGGAAATGCACTTTTCACAGAACTATTCATGCCCTGAGCATAACATATCAATCGAGGAGCTTACTCCAAGAATGTTTTCGTTCAACAATCCTTTCGGAGCTTGCGAAAAGTGTACGGGACTTGGTGTTTTCAAGAAAATTGATCCGAAGCTTATCATACCTAACAAAGAGCTTTCAATCAGGCAAGGAGCAATAAAAGCAAGTGGCTGGAACAGTCTTGATGAGGATTCTTTTGCAATGATGTACTATAAGGCAATTTCAGAGAAGTATGGTATCTCTCTTGATGAGCCTGTAAAGAATCTTGATCCTGATGCACTTGATATTTTTCTTTATGGAACTCAGGGAGAAAAGCTGAATCTTGTCAGGAACACAGCAGGATTTAAGGCTCAGTATATGGCAGAGTTTGAGGGAGTTGTCAACAACCTTGAAAGACGTTACAAAGAGTCATCAAGTGATTATTCCAAAGCTGATATTGAGAGCTGTATGAGCGATGAAAAATGTCCGGTATGCAAGGGCGAGCGTCTGAAAAAAGAGAGTCTTTCGGTAACGGTCGGAGGACTTAACATAAGTGAACTGACTCATCTTTCTGTAACCGATGCACTTGCTTTTCTTGACGGACTTGAACTTACTAACCGTGAAAAGCTGATCGGTGAGAGAATTATAAAAGAAATTAAAGAACGATTGGGATTTCTCAATAGTGTTGGTCTGGAATATCTTACGCTTTCCCGTTCAAGTGGAACACTTTCCGGAGGCGAAAGTCAACGAATCAGACTTGCAACACAGATAGGTTCATCTCTTATGGGAGTGCTTTATATTCTTGACGAGCCGTCGATCGGACTTCACCAGCGTGATAACGATAAACTTATTGCAACGCTGAAAAGACTTCGTGATCTTGGTAACACGCTGATAGTCGTTGAGCATGACGAGGATACTATGTATAACGCAGATTTTATAGTTGATGTTGGACCTGGAGCAGGAGTGCATGGTGGAGAAATTGTTTGTGCAGGTACTATTGATGACATAAAAGCCTGTGAAAATTCAGTAACAGGACAGTATCTTAGTGGAGTGAGGAAAATTGCCGTTCCGCAAACAAGACGTAAGGGTAATGGAGAATTTCTTACTGTTGTTGGTGGAAAGCAGAACAATCTCAAGAATGTAACCGTTAAGATACCTCTTGGAACTTTCACTTGTGTAACAGGTGTTTCCGGAAGTGGAAAATCATCACTTGTCAATGAGATAATTTACAAGGATCTTGCAGGAAAACTCAATAAGGCAAGGATACGTTCAGGTGATTTCAAGGAACTGAAAGGTTATGAGCATCTTGACAAAGTAATCGACATTGACCAGTCGCCGATAGGAAGAACTCCGAGATCCAATCCTGCAACATACACAGGTGTTTTTACTGACATTCGGGAGCTTTTTGCCTCAACCAATGACGCTAAGATGAAAGGCTACAGTGCAGGAAGATTTTCGTTCAATGTGCGTGGAGGACGCTGTGAAGCCTGTGAGGGTGACGGTATCCTTAAAATTGAAATGCACTTTTTGCCTGATGTATATGTGCCTTGTGAGGTGTGCAAGGGCAGAAGATATAATCGTGAAACACTTGATGTCAAATATAAAGGCAAGTCAATATATGACGTCCTTGAAATGACGGTCGAGGATGGTGTTGAGTTTTTTGCCAACATTCCGAAGATAAAGAGAAAACTCGAAACGTTGTACGAAGTTGGACTTGGGTATATCAAGATAGGACAGCCAGCAACAACACTTTCTGGTGGTGAGGCACAGAGGGTCAAGCTTGCAACTGAGCTTTCAAAGCGTTCAACAGGCAGGACTATATATATACTTGATGAACCAACAACAGGACTCCATTCTGCAGATGTTCACAAACTAATTGACGTTTTGCAGAAGCTTACTGACGCTGGAAACACGGTGCTTGTGATAGAACATAATCTTGATGTGATAAAGACTGCTGACTATATTATCGATCTCGGACCTGAGGGTGGTCAGCGTGGAGGTGAGATTGTTGCTTGTGGTACTCCTGAAGAAATAGTCAAGTGTGAAAAGTCATATACAGGTAAGTATCTGAAGAAAATGCTGTGATGATAAATTAAAAAAGAAAAAATATTTAGCAACTTTACTTTCTTTTAAGGGAAGTAAAGCTGCTTTTTTATGCAATTTGTTGGTTTGTCAATGATGCGTTACAAAAGTTTTAGAAAACTTCGCCGGTAGT
>JAUNJM010000007.1 GCA_030533265.1 Ruminococcus sp.
GCGCGCTACCTTGGGGTGGTAGAGGCCGTGGGTTCAAGTCCCGTCACTCCGACCAAAAAATAAACCTCTTTTGTCTACCAAGACAAGAGAGGTTTTCTGTTTGTTTGAAAGATTCATGATTTTGTGGTATAATCAATTCGATAAATAAGAATCTGATAAAGAAGGGAATGACACTATGTTCCGATTTAATGATGAGAACAAAAACAGGACGATAGAATCATTGCGCAAATTTCCAGGAGAGAACGCTTATGAGATTACATATTACGGTGATTATGCACTTGATGAATTTTTAAAATGCGGTGCTTATGACTTAAGAGACTTGCACAGATTTCAGAAAAAGCATATTTTAGAGGGAACATTTATCGGTAGCCTATATAAACCAAAACATGATTGTTCAGGCTTTACTGCACACAATTCAGACGGAGATTTTCTGCTTTGCCATGACCTCGATACCCCTGTAAAGCAACCGATTGTTACACTTGCCGAAAACAAGATTACAGGTAAAACAATCGGTTTATCAAATTTTCAGGATTTCGGATATTATGTTGCCTGCTGGGCTGACAACCAGGAGCTTGATGGAAACGAATGGATAAAAGATACTGCTTGCGTAGATACCCAAAAACCATTCGACTGTGCAAGAGCGCTTTGTGTTCCTTATGATATGCAGGACGGTATGAACGCACATGGACTGGCACTTGTTGTATTTACTGCAAGCGGAACTGAAGTTGAAACGGACGGCAAAAAGATTCCTCTGTGCTATTATTCGCTTTACCGAAGCATCATTGATAAATGCAGAAATGTCGAAGAAGCACTTGATTTTCTTACACGCTATACAATGTCACCGCAGGATAATATAGAACATTTTCAGATTGCCGACGCAAGCGGAAACAGTGCAATCATCGAGTATGTCGGCGGCGAAATGAAGGTGCTCAGAAATGAAAAACCGTATCAGGTATGCTCGAATTTTCTGATATATAACAATCCTGAAATGGAGGGATTCGGCAAGGACAGATACCTTGCATATCAGGAATATCTTGAGGCACATAATGGTATCATCAGCGAAGAAGATGCTTTCAGGCTGCTGCACGAAAACCATATTCCAGGCGATGAAAACTATTCGGTGGTATTCAATCTGACAAAAAGAACCGTGGCAGTACAATTCGCACCTGAATTTGCTGTGACACATAGATATCAGCTGTAAATTCCAATATGTCGAACTGATAGCAACGGAGAGTTGCTTGTAAACTTGAACCTCACGCATTATAATAATATTGAGGTGGTGATTCTATGGAAACAAAAGATATAATTCTTGAACTGAGAACTAAAAAAGGAATGTCACAAGAAGAACTTGCAGAAAAAGTATTCGTGACCCGTCAGGCAGTTTCGCGCTGGGAAACTGGTGAAACCGTTCCAAATACCGAAACATTAAAGCAACTCTCGAAACTATTTGATGTTTCGATTAACACACTGCTTGGCTCACCAAGACAGCTTGTTTGTGAGTGTTGCGGTATGCATATTGATGATAGTAATGTCAGCCATGAAAAAGATGGAGCTTTTAACGAGGATTACTGCAAGTGGTGCTATGCAGACGGAGAATATACCCTTGACTTTTTTGAGAAATATAGGGAACTCGGCGGAAAAGAAAAGTTTGAAGAATTCAAGCGGCAGCTCATCCACGAATTTAATACCCTGCTTCATATTGAGGGGTTACCCAAGGTTGAAAACCTTAATATCTTGTCGGGGAGTTTTATCAATCTGGAATATCGACTCCCGAACGGTCAGACCGTAAAATTCCTTGATGATAACGCTACCTATCTTGGAAGTCAGCTTGAATGTGAATTCGGCGGCGACCGCTGTTTCGGTATTGCCGCTAATATGGATTTTTTACTCGTTTGTACTTATGAAGAAAATGGAGAAAATCCGGAATTGGTTATTTACAAAAAGCGATAGGTAAATTCCAATTTGTCTCACTTAGCCGACACACTGCTTTTACTTATTTTTACCTTGATTCTGCTCTGTTTGGTTGCTCTTTCGCATTAAAGGTTCTTAAAAACTGCGTAAATTCGTGGTTTTCAAGAACCTTTATTTTTTAAAAAAATAAGCCACCCGTGTTCAACCGAGTAGCTACTACAGAATAGTAAAGTGTTTTTTCTTTTCTAAACTGGATTTGTTTAATCTTTCTTTTCTGTTCTTGTTCTCCTTGCTCATATCATCACCTTGTCAAACTGGAATTTGTCAGACTATACTGCTTCTTGCTTTGTCCAAATATAATACCCTTCTTGAAGTGCCGAGAGAGTTGCCACGAAGCATACTACTGCACAACTATATATGGGTTCAACAAAAGATATTGTCCATGGAAGAAAAAACAACAGTAGTCCTGTGATTTTATTCATTATCGTATGTATAGACACAAGCTGTTTATCACGAATAAAGCCCCATGCAAGATTACCGATTTTGATAACTGTAATTACAGTTACCCATATCAACAACCATATAGAAATTTGAATGGTTGGCAACAACTTAAACAAAGCTACCGCCACAAAGGCAAGGTCAGCAGCAGTATCTAATTTTGCCCCAAACCTACTGACACTATTTACCTTTCTTGCAACCGTGCCATCTATCACATCACTAAAACCGCATAAAAGATATATGATACAGAAACCCATAGAATATGGTTGGAAGAATAATAACGAAACACTACCTAAAACACGGAATCCTGTTATTATATTTGCAATATACTTTTTCAAATTATTCCTCCGTTAAATTACGATTTGTTATAATATTCCCAAACAATCAAAAAATAAAATCATTTGGATTTGAATATGTACTTTTTGAGATCTTCAAGCACCTTTTTACAATCAAGAGTACCCATATCATAAACCGCCTGGAGCTTATCGGGATCCTTCTCCATGCGTTTGATCTCAATAGGTGCAGAGGGGCGGATTACAAATGCCTTTTCTTCTGATTCAAGGATTTTTAATTGCTCCACTGCATTGTTATATATTTCGTGACGTTTCATCAATCTCTGTGAAAGCGCTGACTTTACGCCATATTTCGTTCTGACAAGCAACTTTGACATTGGCTTTTTACGATATTCCACATCCCGAGTTAGAACAACTACAATTTTATCGCAACCAAGCGACCTTGCAAATTCAAAAGGGATACTATCAGAAATGCCTCCGTCAAGGTACCGCTTACCATCTATTTCAACGGGCTTTGACACAAAAGGCATAGAACCGGAAGCTCGCAGAGCATCCATTTGCTCAAATACGCTTTTAACCAGGATATATTCAGAATTACCATTATCCACATTGGTGACAACCGCATAAAATGGCACACCTGAAGCCTGAAATGTATCATCATCAAACACATCAAGCTGATGAGGTACAATCTCATAAGCATATTTGGTGTTTATAATATTGCCCTCTTTCAACAAAGGACAAATCCCCATGTAATTTTTATCAGCATTAAAGCGTTTATTATAGCGAATTACACGTCCTTTTTGTTTCGACAAATAGTTTACTCCAAATGCCGCTCCTGCGGACACTCCAATAACCACGTCGAATTGCAGTCCGTGTTCCATTAATATATCAAGCACTCCTGCAGTGTACATTCCACGCATAGCGCCACCTTCAAGTACAAGTCCTACCATCTCTGACCTCCATAACTAACTATTCGTTATATTATCATTAATAAAAACGATGCCTTATCTTTTCAAAATCATTATTTCGCATTTTTAATGCCAAAAACGAACCTGCTTTCCATGAACATTTCTCTGCAAATTCGATTGTTTTATCCCACAAATCATGTCCAAATGATATTGCTTTAATCTCTGCCACTATACGTCCTCCACTATGCAACTCAATAATAAATCAGAAAAACAAATCTACAGATTCTGATTTATTGCACTTATTATATCACATAATTATTAGAATTTCTACCAGACAATGAATGCTAAAATCTTAAACACAACAGGGAAAATGTATATCAACATTATAACGATAAGCGATACAGCAAGCACCGTGTAGTATGCGATGTTTTCCAAAGTATCAGAAAACTTTAATTTTCTGCGATAAATTATATACATTACTGTGATTCCAAGCCCAATGATAGTTATAATCAATCCTGCAACAAAGCCCTTTGGCGTGTACGTCACAGTTATCTCGTTAGTACCCTTCTGTAAAGGGAATGATATAAACGCTGAGAACGCCTTTGTGTAATCGACCTTTTCACCATTCACTCTGATAGTAAAGCCGTCACTGTAAGGTATGCTCAGGAAACAACGCTCACCTTCATTTGCAGTATAGCTTCCCGTGAGCGTTCCTGCATCACGTCTTAAATTGACATGATCGGCATTGTTAATCGTATAATCAAGTGCGTTCTGATTTATACCGAACACTCCGAATGATGAACAGGTAAGACTCTTTAAGCTCCTTATCTTTATCGTTACACTCTCATTTGAATACTCACCAAGGTAAAGCACTCCGTTATTTTTGTTGTAAGGATATCTTTCCTCAACAATTCTGTTGTTTATCTCTACCTGAAAACTGTCATATATCGGTTCGCTGAGATTGTTTGTCAACTGGTCAAAGCAGTCAAAATAAAGCTTCTGCTTTCCGTTAACATAAATATTATATGTTATATTGTTAAAGTCGCTGAAATTATATCCCTCGGATAAAGCAAATTCATTGTCGGCTTCACTGTAAGAATATCTTACAACTGCATCATTTTTGCCGAAAAGATTCTCATAAAGATAACCCTGAACCTCAGTTCGCTCCATTTTTTCAGGTATCTCCTCAGGTATAGTACGACCTGCAGGGACTATAAGTCCAAGTCCTCCGCTGTAGTTTTCATGCTGAATGTAGTACTTTTCGTTATTGTATACCGTACTTCCTGACATAGGATTGTCTGTTATCTCATAATCGGCACAAAGCAGTGCATCAGTCAGTGATGTTCCTCCACATGAGCCTATCTCCATCCATACAGATGTGTAACCCAGTCGTTTCATCGTGAACATATAATCCTTGTCCGTCAGTGAAGTATAGTGACTGATTGATGGATATCCAAGACTTCCGACAAGATTATAGTCAAAAAGCTTTGATGATGTTTTCACTCTGTAAAAGCTGTCATCATCAATCCTGTCTGCAAGATCAAGAACTGTCTGCTGTGATGAAACCTCGTCTTCTCTGAGTACGGACGGTGAAATCATGTAAAGATTAATGTTGTAAAAAGACTCCATGATCATTACAATACCGATAAGTACAACAAACACCGAACGGAACATATATCCATTTCTGTAAAACAGATATATAAGCATATAACACATGAACGCTACTATAAACATTGCCAGAAACTTAACGAAAGATTCAGGTTCTCCCCAAAGCGTTCTCGTGTAAGTGGTAAGATCGCTGTATTCACTTATAACAAACTTACTTGTAAACAGATAGTAAAGATAAATCGCCACTACCGACAACAATACAGCTATTATCATCTGGTATATGCCTTTGTATTCCTGCTTTTTGCCCAGAAAACCTGCACAGCATATAAGCCCGAGAAAGATAGTTATAAAACCATATCTCATCGGGAATGACATATAAGTTCCTGTGTGCCACATCTTGTTTATCGGCTCGATAACAAGTGGTAACAACGTCAGTAAAAACAGATACAGATACATATTCTGTGTTTTTTCACGTTTCTGACCACTGAAAGCGTTTATAGCAACAACCACAAGCATAAAGACTGTACAGAAAATCATAGGTACAGTAGTGTAATAATCAGTTATAAACTTACTATTTGCAAGACTTTCAAGCAAAGATTCCTTTCTGCCTGATGACAGATACTGAATAAAGCTCGGTAACCATACAACTGCTGAAACAAGTGCCGAAACAAATGATCCTACGACAAAAAGTAAACAACTTTCTTTTACCTTTTCCCTGTCCTGCATGAGAATATATACGCCCATGAAAAGCAGTATGAAAACTACCGTCATGTAGCTTATATAATAGTTGACTATCAGCATTGCTGAGAGTACAACTGTATATGGAACAACACTTTTCCTGTTCACTAACAAATCAAGAGAAAGCAACAGCAATGGCAGAAGATACATCATATCAAGCCAGATGATGTTCTGATAGAACATCATGACATATCCACATACACCATACATAAAACTGAGTATCACTGCAATGGACGGTGCAAGCCGTTTGTGGCACTTTATGAAATATATCATCGCCGTCAAAGATGCAACCATCATTTTCAACATACAAAGTATGTTTACAAAAAGTATCACGTTTGACTTGTCAACAAATTTTACAAGCAGATTGAACGGACTTGCAAGAAAAAAGAAAAACACTCCCCAGAAGTTCATTCCTCCTGCGTTCTCAAAATTGAGGAACATACTGCTTTTGCCGTCAAGAATGTCCTTGAAATCTATCAAAAGAGGTATCGTCTGCTGACTCATATCGCACCATGAAACAGACTTGTTTCCAAACGGATATAGATTTCCGTTACTGAAAGCAAGCAAGACCACTGCCATAACCAGAACAGGAGTTAGAATAAAGTATAATATATTCGGTATTTTTATCTGTCTTAGCTCTTCAAGCATATTTTTAAACTTTAATCTCAATTCTTCCATCATAAACCTCCACATATTTTGATTATCGCATTTGCGTACATATTGAGATTGTATTTCATCGTTTCTATCGAAATATGCTCATCTGCACCGTGCATATTATTCTTCTCATCAGGGAACTCCGCACCGAACGCAACTCCTCCATCAGTATTGTGAACATAAGTTATGCCACCTTCAGCAAGGCACTCTCCCTCCTCTCCCTTAACGTCCTTGTAAACTTCAAGCAGTGCCTTAACGAAAGGACTGTCTTCGGAAACATAATGCGGCTCCATGCCGTCTGCCTCATCAACCGAAAAGCCTGAGTTTTCGAGTGCTTCGGTAATGATTTTTGTTATCTCGTCCAGTTTTTTGTCAATAGGAAAACGAATATCAATTCCACCATTTAACATTGTGCTATTAACACCGAGAATTGTCAAAGCGCAGGTCATTTCCCCTGAAATGCTGTCGGAAAACCCCATTCCGATCGATTTTCCGTTGTATTCACCATGTGGGAAAAGCTTCGAAAGCATCCTTGCTCCCTCTACACCAAGTAGTGAAAGGATTTTAAGCAGTGCCGTTACAGCGTTTGCACCGTTTTCAGGCCTTGAACCGTGTGCTGATCTGCCCTTTATAACAAAACTAAGCTCGTCCGAATCGCAAATTTCAATATCACATTCAGTATCAGCCTGCAAAAAAGCCTTTTCAAGCTCATCAGAAGTGACACCAACACACCTGCACTCAGCCTTGTCAGGGATCGCATTTACTACTGTTCCTGCACTTATACCACGCACCTCAAACCCGTCGCTTCCTTTCATGTCCACGTTACCTGAAAAGCTCAGGTGAAGCATACCCTTTTCACAGTTAAGTACAGGAAATGTTCCATCAGGAGTGAAAACCATCGGAGGAAACTTTTCCTTAGTTTCGTAATATTCAATATCCTCACAGCCACCCTCTTCATTGCCACCGAAAATGACACGGATGTTGTCCCTTATCGGAATACCAAGTTCCTTTATGCATTTTATCGCATAAAGCACAGCAACTGACGGTCCTTTATCATCAATCGCACCTCTGCCATAGATGTTCTCGCCATCAACAGTACAATCAAATGGTGGATAATGCCAACCGTCACAGGCAGGAACAACATCAAGGTGACTGAGTATACCCAGTTTGGGTTCACCCTCCATGAAGTCCATACTTATAGCATAATTATCAAAGTTTTTTACATTCATTCCAAGTCTTCTGCCAAACTCAGCTCCCCATTCAAGAGCCTTTGCGGACCCTTCTCCAAAAGGCATACCCTCTTTTGGATTCTGAAAAGTGCTGTCTATCAACATTATCTCTTTCATGCTTTTTAAGACCTCATCAAAGTGAACGTCAAAATATTCTCTTATTCTTTCACGGTACATATATATCCCCTTTTTCAATATACAATGCCAAGCCACACGAGATATAATCTCGATATATCAGCCACAGTAACAAACTAAACTTAGGCTGTCTGTGAGTACGTAGCCGACACTTGCCCCTGCATACATCAGATTATAATTGCTTGTTATGAGCTTTTCATTGTTAAAACCACTATTTCAGCGGGATTGTTCACACGGAATTTGCCAAGACCTGCCGAAACCAACATTCTCCTGACCCTGCCGTTTTCATACTTTTCATAAATACCTTTTGAGTATTTCGGGAAGAATTTTCTCTCAGGTGAAAGCAATCCTCCGATAAACGGAAGTCTTACCACACCTCCATGACAATGCCCTGAAAACGTTATATCCGCACCCCATTTTGCATAACATTCAAAAGGAAACGGGGTGTGTGCAAGCAAAATATTAAATTTTGAATTATCAGCCTCTCCGATAAGCTTGTGCAAATGCTCCTCAGTTACCTCAGGAAGATGTGAATATCCGCCGTCAGCATTGACGAAATATTGCAGTCCAAAATCCACACCATAAACATCTATATAATCAGCTCCCGAAAAAAGCCTTGCCTTACTGTTTCTGAGAACGTGTATTCCCAAAGGCTCAAGCTGACGAATAAGTTTCTCTGTACGCTCAATATGGTCAAGTTCATGATTTCCAATGATATAGTAAACAGGTGCAATCTGCCTTAATCTGTCCATAAGCCTGACCTTTCCTTCAAGCTCCGTTTCCGTTCTGCTATAGAGATCTCCGGTAAAAAATATATAATCAGGCTTTTCAGCATGACTCTTTTTTATAAGACGTTCATAATCATTGCCGAACGTCTTTTTGTGCAGATCAGAAAGATGTAATATTTTCTTTCCCGAAAAAGTCTTTGGCAGGTTGTCAAAAGCAATCTCATACCTGTTCACAACAAGACACTTATTATGCACAATGCAGTAGACTCCTGTAACCACAGCCAAAACTCCTGCTATCGGAATAAGTATCATAAATCGCACCTCCGTTTTAATCTGAGGACTGTTTTTTTAACTGTATGCTCTTTATCCGTGACGCTAAAAACAGTGATCCGCAAACAAGGTTCACACCATCACGGTTTTCCTGCATTATCTTTTCAAGAGTATCTTCAGCCAAAAGCGAAGAAATTCTTGCCTTGCCACCTGCGTTTGTAACTATCTGTGCCAATTCTTCCTTGGAGTTTTCCAACGCATAGTAGCCATCAACGCATACAAACTCATCAACAAAAGGTACAAGCTGTTTTATCGCATCAGCTGAATCCTTACCCTTTATCATGCCGATAATTGCTATCTTCGGCTCTTTGTCAATACCCTCAAGCACCTTTGCAAGTGCTTTCATACCATCAGGATTGTGACTTCCATCAAGTATAGTCAACGGCTTTTCAGATAGCAATTCTATTCTCGCAAAGACTTTTGCCTTTCTTAGTCCGTTCCTGACATTCTGTAACGTCAACGGGAACTTTTCGGCAATAAACTTAGATGCCTCAATAACGCTCAGAGCGTTGCTTATCTGATGAAGCCCTCCCATCGAAAGTTCATAATCCTCACCCTTATAGCAGAATTTGCAACCAAAAATATCCCATTTTTCAGCTCTGCAAAGATACAGATTCGGTATAACAAGCTGTGATTCACACTCCATTGCCTTTTCCCTGACAACTCTCACAGCACCCATATCATTGCCTGCCGACAGCACGCATGGACAGTGGGATTTTATAATTCCTGCTTTCTGAAACGCAATTTTTTCAACCGTATCACCCAGTATTTCAGTATGATCAAGTGCTATTGACCCTATAACCGACACCAACGGTTTTTGTATAACATTTGTGCTGTCAAGCTGTCCTCCGACTCCCGTTTCAAGCACCACGATATCGCAATTATGCCTCATAAAGTATAAAAATGCGATTGCCTGTGTAATCTCAAACTGAGAGAACTCATCATAGTTTTCAAGCGATGTAACAACCGATTTTACCTCGCTTGAAATTTCAGCAAGCTCGCGGTCAGAAATATTCCCTCCGTTTATCCTCATTCTGTCGTTGTATTCAATAAGATATGGCGATGTGAAAAGCCCCGTTTTATAGCCTGCATCAACAAGAATTTCATTAAACATCTGTGCCATTGAGCCTTTTCCGTTAGTTCCTGTAATATGCACAAACTGCAGATGCTCCTGTGGATCTCCAATAGCTTTAAGCAATCGCTTTATTCTGTCAAGGTTTTCAATCTTTTTCCCCTTTTTAGTAAAGCTGTTTATAAAGTCAAGATGTCTTTCTATTCCACTCATGAAGTAAATTCACTCCGTTTTCAATACTCATTCAGCATATCTACAAGCTCTCTTGCAACGCTGATATTAACCCCTGCCGTCCTTGCAATATCCTCAGCAGAGGCTTTTTTCAGATTCTCCTTTGTCTTGAACTCGGTCATAAGCTTTATAGCCTTTTTCTCACCGATGCCCTTTATTTTAGTCAGTTCAAGCTGATATGATGTTTTTTTATGCTTTTGTGCCTGATATGTTATCGCATACCTATGCACTTCGTCCTGTATCCGTGTAACAAGGTTAAATGCTGAACGGCTTTTTGTCAGGCTTATCTCTCCACCACCTGTCGCAACAGCACGAGTTCGGTGCTTTGAATCCTTCACAAGCCCGAACACGGGAACATTTATCCCCATTTTTCTTATAACGGGAGTCACCGTGTTGACATGACCCTGTCCACCGTCAAGCAGAATAAGGTCAGGCAGTGTCGAAAAGCCCTCATCTGTTTTTTCAAAATAGTTTCTGAACCTGCGTTCAAGCACCTCGCACATACACGCATAATCGTTTTGCTCGTCAACAGTTTTAATCGAGAATTTCTTATAAAACTTCTTGCACGGACGACCATTTTCAAAAACTACCATTCCTGCAACCATATCTGATGACGCAAGATTTGAAATATCATAACATTCGATAAATCTCGGTGGCTTTTTAAGATCAAGAGCCTTTGCAAGCTCCTCAAGAGCCGTAATCTCCTTGCCTGTTCGACCTACTTTTATAGAAAGATACTCTGACGCATTGTTTTTGGCAAGAGTCGTAAGTCTTAATAAATGACCTCTTTTGGGGGTAGAAATAGCCACAGCATGACCTGATTTTTCCCTGAGCCATTTTTGCAAAAGCTCATAGTCCTCGATTTCCTCATCAAGCAATATCTCACGGGGAATAATATCCCTGTTTGCATAAAATCGCAGAATAAACTCCTCACGCATTTTTGCCTGATCCTCTTTTTCACCGAGAAAGAAATCAGCTTTGTCAAAAAGTCTGCCTCCACGGTACATGATAACGCTTGCACAAGCCATTTCACTGTTTTGCGATATTGCAATAATATCGGTATCTTTCATATTTTCGTCAATTATCTTCTGGCTCTCGGCAGCCTTTTCGATTGCAAATATTCTGTCCCTGAGCTTTGCTGCTAACTCAAAATCAAGCTCCTCTGATGCCCGCTCCATCTCTTTTTTCAGCCTCTCAACCGATTCTGACGAACCCTGTTTTATATAGTCAACAGCCTGTCGGACGGTGTTTTGATAATCTTCCTTAGAGATCTGTCCCGTGCAAACTCCCATGCACTGCTTTATGTGATGATTAAGGCATGGTCTTGCTTTTTTGAAATCTCTTGGGAAAACTCTGTTGCAGGTCGGAAGCATAAAAACCTTGTTCGCCTCTTTGACAGCCTGCTTGACTGCAAATGAGCTTGTATAAGGTCCGATATATTCAGCATTATCATTTTCCTTTTGCAAAACAGCCGTGATTCTCGGATAATCTTCGTCAGAAACTCGGATATAGCTATAACCCTTGTCATCCTTGAGAAGAATATTATACTTTGGTGTATACTGCTTTATGAGTGAACATTCCAGCACAAGAGCCTCAAACTCTGAATCGGTAACAATAAAATCATAGTCATAAACATGAGATACCATTTTCCAGACCTTCGGAAGATGATCCTGGCCCTTACGAAAATATGATGTTACCCTGTTTTTGAGATTCTTGGCTTTGCCGATATATATTATCTTACCACTCTTGTCCTTCATTATATAGCAACCGGAACTTGTGGTCAGTTTTGAAGTCTTATCTCTCAGAAAGGGCAGTCTTTCATTGTTTTCATCTGTTATATACATATTTTTCTCCGTAGTTAAATAATGTATTCCCGCAGTTCACAGTTGCCCATAAAGAAGTGAGAAAACTGCTCTGTTGTCATGTCATTGAAGTAGGTTTCAATTACTCTGCAAACTCCACCGTGACACACTAAAAGTACATTTTTATCACAATATTTTTCTTTTACATCATCAAGCAGACTGTATACCCTGTAAGCAAGCTGTAATAATGATTCGCCACCATCAGGCATTTTGCATCCGAACTCTGTTTTTGCCTTTGCGAAACCCTCTGTTGAACGGTGCTTGCCCTCAAAGCTACCATAATTCCACTCTGTAAGGCGATCATCAATTATTATATCTATCCCCAGCTTCTGAGCTGAAAATTCTGCCGTTTTAACAGCTCTTGAAATAGGTGAGCATATTATAACATCAATATCTCCCACTGCCTGAACTTTCTCGGCAAGAGCTTTCGCCTGCCTGATACCATTATCAGTAAGCTCTACATCCGTTATTCCACAGATAATGTCATCCTTGTTCCAGACCGTTTCACCGTGTCTTGTGGCGTATATTTTCATTTCCAGACCTCTTTTTCATAATTATTCAGATTAATTATACCACATTACTAAACTTTATTCAATCCAAATATACCGAAATTTATGCTTTTTTTACTCAACACTATTGAATAAAAACCTGCTTTGTGTTATAATATTTCTGATATATTTTTCTGAAAGGACAACATATCTATGCTAATGAATACTCTCTCGGCAATGGCTCTTGGTCTTGTACTTAATATGATGATCGGGAAACCGAATATTTTTATAAACTTTGAAAACCATATGATCTCTACTGCAAAACGTATGGAAAATTTCATCAAAAGTCGTTATCAGGAGTCTCCTGAGGCTCAGTCTATGGCAGGAACTGCAATGGTATTTTTCATGCTACTGATTTTTGCAGGAATACCACTTATCCTGATAATCCTTGCTTACATATTTGTTCCTGTGTTGGGAATAATCATTGAAACTATACTTTTCTGGTTTACTCTCAACATCAAAAACACCCGTATAAGTGCATATAACATCATGCGTTGCGTAAGGTCGGGAAGACTTTCAGAGGCTCAGAAAAGACTTACAAAAATGACAGGTGAGGATTGCTCAGAGCTTGATGCCGACGCTATAATAAAAACTACTATTGAAAAGATTTCCGACAGATGCATAAACGGTGGTTTTTCTCCGATATTCTATATGGCTCTGTTCGGCGGATTCGGTGCAATATTTTATAAGACCGTATGTGTTCTCAACGGCGAGGCTAATCGCAACAAAGAGAACTATGTTGACTTTGGAAACGGCATTAAAGCTCTCTGGAACCTGCTTGGAGATATTCCTGCAAGAATCGGTGCATTTGTTCTGAAAACTGATGTAAAAATACTCTCTCTCGACATAGTCAATGCAAGAAAGATATACAACCGTGACCACAAGGACTGCTCTCCTGCATTTCTTGGTCATGCAAGATCAGTCATTGCCGGTGCTCTTGGCATTGAACTTAACCACGAGGAATATTACGATGGCATGATAATGCGTAAGCGTTCTATCGGATGTGCGAAAAAACCTTACGAAACCACTGATATCTATTGGGCAAATCAGCTTTTCTATGGCAGTATATTTATCTTTTTTGCAATTTTTGCAGTTTCACGATTTTTACTTTTCCTGATATTTTAGAGATAATTATGGGACTTATCCACATTGTATCCGCTATTCGTGTTTACAATATTGCTTGATACATTTGAACCGTTATTCTCGGTTGGATGTACTGAGCGAGGTATAGCACGGCGGCAGTCAGATTGTTGAATTACAGGATATTTCAGCACTTGTATCACAGCTTTCAACGCTCGCAAAGGTATTGAGTATTAGCTTAACCTTATAACGTAAAATAAAAAAGACTTACCTGAACTTATCAACAATGATAAAATATCATTGAAAGCTTAGTTAAGCCTCTTTTTTATTTTAAACCTAAAGTATAGAAAAAATCTGAAAAATCCTTTCTTCAGAAATGTTAGGATAATATATTATACACTATGCACAAAATTGAGATAGTATTTTTAAAACTATAGACAAACGAAAAAAAATGTGGTATAATATTATCAATAATGAACAGAAAATTGCGGGTAGTTATACAATTTCAATTTTCTTGCTACCAATAAGAAAGGAACCTGATAATGCTGCATGAGAAATCCTGTGGAGCTATTGTGTATAGAAAATACCATGGCAATACAGAAATATTATTGATCAAGCATGTAAACAGCGGACATTGGTCTTTCCCTAAAGGACACGTTGAAGGAAACGAAACCGAATTGGAAACTGCCAAAAGAGAAATCATGGAAGAAACCGGTATTGACGTGAACCTCGATCCGACATTCCGTGAGATTGTTACCTATTCACCTAAAAAGGACACTCAGAAAATCGTTGTATATTTTATTGCGAGAGCAAAAAATACCGACTTTGTTCCTCAGGAAGAGGAAATTGCTGAGATACGTTGGGTGGAAATTGACCTGGCAGGACAGGTTTTGTCCTATGAAAATGACCGCAGTATAGTAAATAAAGCAAAGAAGTTTATCATTTAGCTTTACTATCATGCAAACACAAAGCAAGCTGTTTCGTTTATAGCGAAACAGCTTTCATTTTATCGGCGTTAAGCCTGAAAAGGAGTTATTATGTCTACAATTTGTGCAGTTTCTACACCACTCGCACAGGGTGGTCTGTCTGTAATAAGAATAAGTGGTGAAAATGCAATAGATATTGCAAGCAGAATATTTGTACCGTTTGGTGATAAGCAGGTAAGTGATATGCAGGGGCATACCTGTGCTTACGGAAAGGTCATTGACCCAACAAAAAACCGTCAGATAGATGATGCTGTGCTTACTGTCTTTATCGCTCCGAAATCCTACACGGGAGAAAATACTGCTGAAATATCCTGTCACGGTGGAGTTTATATAACAAAGGAAATTCTTCGTATTTGTATCGCACACGGAGCAGTCCTTGCTGAACGAGGAGAATTTACAAAACGTGCTTTTCTCAATGGTAAACTTTCACTCACGCAGGCAGAATCAGTCATGGATCTTATTTCTGCTCAGGGTGAGTATGCACTCAGGTCTGCAAATCTTACACGAGAAGGCAGACTTTTCAAGGAAATCTCTGCATCGGCCAAAGAGCTTGTCAGAATACTTGGTGAACTTGCTGCATGGGTGGACTATCCTGAGGAGGACCTTCCCGATATTGAAGAAGCCGCTCTTTCAGTTTCACTCACTCAGATACTTAATGTGCTTGACCGTATTTTAGCCGACTATGACAATGGTATGTTGCTCAGAAACGGGGTCGATACAGTCATTGCAGGGAAGCCTAATGTCGGTAAATCAACGCTGATGAATATGCTTCTCGGCTATGACCGTTCAATAGTTACCGATATTGCAGGTACAACTCGTGACGTAATCGAGGAAACAGCAAGGCTTGGTGAGCTGACATTAAAGCTTTCCGATACTGCAGGTATCCGTGACACAGACAACAAAGTCGAACAGCTTGGTGTCGAACTTGCAAAAAAACGTCTTGAAAACTGTATGCTTGTTATGGCCGTTTTTGATACGTCCCGTCCGCTTGATGACGAGGATACTGAGCTTTTAGATTATGTGGAACAACTCAAAAAGCACCTTATTATAATCCTCAATAAGTCTGATCTGACGTCCTGTATTGACTCAGAACAGCTTAAAAAATACAGTCCCCATATCATCACTATATCAGCAAAATTCAATGAGGGTAGAGAAGAAATACAAAAAATTACGGAGGAAATATTCTCACTTAACAATTATAATCCAGATTCAACAGTTTTTGCCAATGAGCGTCAGAAATCCTGTGCAGAAACAGCCAGAAAATATCTCAAACAGGCTCTCGATGCACTCAAAATGGGTGCTACACTCGATGCCGTAACCGTTACTATCGACTATGCTACCAATGCATTGCTCGAGCTTACCGGCGAAAAGGCTTCCGAAGCCGTCGTTAATGAAGTGTTCTCAAAATTCTGTGTCGGTAAATAAAATTTTGCTTGTACTATGTTTGTATTGATTACTTGAGGGATAACCCTTTCAAAAAAGGGCTATCCCTCAAACTCTCTTCCTAAAACTTTTAAGGCAAAATAAAAAAAAGAGACTTATTTAACTTACTTTCAACGATAAACATACTTAGTATACTAAAATATCATTGTAAGTTTAGTCAAGTCTCTTTTTTTATTTTGAATCAGAAGTCTTTGTAAAGGTTCGCCCCGAATAAACAACAAATATAATACAAATTATGTTTATTTAATAACGTCCTTACCGCCCATATACATTCTGAGAGCCTCTGGTATTCTGATAGAACCGTCCTCATTGAGATTATTCTCCAAAAATGCGATAAGCATTCTAGGGGGAGCAACAACAGTATTATTAAGTGTATGTGCAAGATACTTTGAACCATCCTCAGCCTTAACTCTGATGCCAAGACGTCTTGCCTGAGCATCGCCGAGATTAGAACAGCTTCCTACCTCAAAATACTTCTTCTGACGTGGACTCCATGCCTCAACGTCACAGCTCTTGACCTTGAGGTCAGCAAGGTCCCCTGAGCAACATTCAAGTGTACGGACAGGAATATCGAGTGATCTGAAGAACTCAACACTGTTCTGCCAAAGCTTATCGTACCACTGCATACTCTCCTCAGGCTTGCAGACAACGATCATTTCCTGCTTTTCAAACTGGTGTATTCTATAAACTCCACGTTCCTCGATACCATGAGCACCGACTTCTTTTCTGAAACATGGTGAATAGCTTGTAAGAGTCTTTGGCAACTCACTTTCAGGAGTTATAGTATCAATAAACTTACCGATCATCGAATGCTCAGAAGTACCGATGAGATAAAGATCCTCACCCTCTACCTTATACATCATGCCTTCCATTTCAGCAAAACTCATAACACCTGTAACAACGCTTGATCGAATCATAAATGGTGGAATATAGTAAGTAAAGCCCTTATCGATCATAAAATCTCTTGCATATGAAAGTATAGCAGAGTGGAGTCTTGCAATATCTCCACAAAGATAGTAAAAACCATTACCACTCGTCTTTCTTGCAGAATCAAGGTCTATTCCATTGAGCTTTTCCATGATGTCAACGTGATAAGGGACTTCAAAATCAGGAACAAATGGCTCTCCGTACTTTTCTATCTCCACATTTTCGCTGTCGTCCTTACCGATTGGCACAGAATCATCAATGATATTCGGAATAACCAGCATGTTTTCACGAATCTTTGCTTCAAGCTCAGCTTCCTTGACCTCAAGTGCAGCAAGTTCCTCACCAATCTGCTTTACCTCAGCCTTAACCTGCTCTGCTTCCTCTTTCTGACCCTTTGCCATGAGTCCGCCGATCTGCTTGCTCATAGTATTTCTCTTTGAACGCAGCTCATCACATCTTGTTTTTGTAGCTCTGAACTCCTTATCCATTTCAATAACCTCATCAACAAGATGAATCTTTTCGTCCTGAAATTTCTTTCTCATATTCTCCTTAACAAGCTCAGGATCATTTCTTACCAACTTAATATCCAACATATCTTTCTTCTCCTTAATTTTATATTATTCTGATTTTTTGTTCCACGTGGAACATTACTCAGTGATTTTTGCCATAGCTGATTTCAGATCGTTCATGTCCGAAAACGTTATCTGCATGGTAATCTCGCCTTTTTTTCCTTTTGTTATGACCGTTTTCCTGCCATATTCCTTTTCAAGAGCAAGCTTCAACTCTAAAAGATAAGGGTCCTCTGTTTTTGTTTTTTCTTTGGTTTTCTTTGACTTTTCAGGCTTTTCAGCACTGTTTTCGGCAACAAATTTTTCAAAAGCTCTTACGGTCATTTCCTTTTCAACAGCAGATTTTGCAAGAAAACTCTGCTTTTCCTTATCCTCAACCGATGCAATTATCTTTGCATGCCCTGAGGATATGCTTCCTGCCTTTAAAAGCTCCTTAACATCATCCGACAGCTTGAGAAAACGCAGTGAATTTGAAATCTGGGACCGTGACTTTCCAACTGTCCTTGCAATGTCCTCATGAGTCATGCTGAACTCCTCACAAAGGCTGTTGTAAGCCTCAGCCTCCTCAACCGGATTAAGATTCTCACGTTGCAGGTTTTCGACGAGTGCAGCCTGTGCGACTTGAAAATCGGAAAGCTCCTTGATATAAACGGGGACTTCCTTAAGGTCTGCAAGTCTTGAAGCTCTCCAACGACGCTCACCGGCAACAATCTGGTAACTACCATTTTCCAAAGGACGTACCAAAATAGGCTGTAAAACACCGTGTTGAGCGATGTTTGAAGCAAGTTCAAGCAATTTTGCCTGGTCAAATTCACGTCTTGGCTGATTTTTGTTAGGCTCTAAAAGTGAAATTCTGACCATTTTCACTGAATCAGTTTTCTTTTGCAAATCAGCATCAATTTCGTGAAAATTATCCTCAAAAAGAACGTCCAGACCGTATTTCATTCTATCTTTTTTAGCCACTTTTTAACCTTCCTTCTGCTGTATTTTTTCTTTTTTCATAATTTCCTTGGCCAAAGCCTCATAAGCCTTACTGCCTTTTGCCTTTTTATCATAGTATATAACAGGCTGACCAAAGCTCGGAGCCTCCGACAATGCAATATTTCTTGGAATTACCGTTGAAAAAATCTGCTTTTCAAAGTATTTCTTTACTTCTTTTACTATCTGTCCTGTAACCTTGTATCGTTCAACGAACATGGTAAACAGGATTCCTTCGATTTCAAGGTCAGGATTCCAAACATTTTTAACTCTGTCAATAGTTCTTTTCAGTTCAACAAGTCCCTCCAGGGACAAGAACTCACATTGAAGTGGAATTATCACCGAATCTGCAGAAACAAGAGCATTTATCGTCAGCATATCGAGTGTCGGAGGACAGTCGATAAGTATGTAATCGTAGAAATTTCTTGCATCTCCGAGAGCCAAACGCAATTTTGTACCACGATTCTGTTCAGTCATAAGCTCAACAGCAGCACCCGAAAGCTTCTGAGTTGTCGGAACAACCGAAACACCTCTGAATTCAGTCGCAACCACCGCCTCAAACAAGCTACAATCTCCCATCAATACCTCATATGAAGTATTTCTTATACTTTTTTTTCGTATTCCATAGCTCGTCGTAGTGTTTCCCTGTGGGTCAAGATCGACAATAAGTACCTTTTTCCCCTTGCTTCCGAAAACAGCAGCAAGATTGACAACGGTTGTCGATTTTCCGACTCCACCCTTTTGATTTGTAACAGCAAAAACCTTACCCATTTTTATCTCCGTTCTACATTAATAAGCCAAAACATTTCCAAATCTTATTATACTACATTTTTCACCTTTTGAAAAGGGCTTTTTCATATTTTTTTAATTTTTTGTTCCACGTGGAACATTATTTTGTGTTTTTCGGCAAAAGTAGTATCACTTTTTGTAATTTGATTATATTTATAAGGAAACCAGATCAATTTCTGACATAAAATCACGATTTTTTCTTTGAATATTTCCTTTAATTTATTTCCCGTGAGTGATATAATCATAAAAAAGGAGGAATTACCTTGAGTATATTGACAAAAAACAAAGAAAAATCAAGCTCCGTTCAACAACTCCGAGAGCTTAGAAAAGTAATGGACATCCCCATAAACCTCATAAGGCCTAACCCAAACCAACCAAGAAAGCACTTTGATCCTGCAAGCTTGACATCACTTGCAAAATCCATATCACAGGATGGTATAATTCAGCCCTTAACTGTAAGGATAACCGAGTCCCATTATGAACTTGTTTCAGGAGAACGCAGGCTTCGTGCCGCAAAGCTTGCCGGATTGCGTTCCGTTCCATGCATCCTCATTGACATTTCAGACGAACGTTCAGCAGTTGTAGCCTTAATTGAAAACATTCAAAGAGCAGACCTCAGCTTTTTTGAAGAAGCAATGGCGATCTCTCATCTCATCAAAGAATACGGCATGACGCAGGAAAACACAGCAATAAGACTCGGTATGGCTCAATCAACCCTTGCTAACAAGCTTCGTTTGCTCAAACTTTCCCCTACAGAGCGTCAGATTATTACGAAAAATAATCTTTCTGAACGCCATGCACGAGCATTACTAAAGCTCCAGAATGAAGATGAACGCAAACGAGCGCTTGCCTTCGTTATTGAAAATAATCTGAACGTTGAAGCAACGGAAAAATATATAGCAAACTTTGAAAATAAAGAAAAAATCAAAGCAAGCTATAAAAAACGCTCACCGATTCTGCGAGATGTCAAGCTGTTTTTCAACACCGTAAATAAAGCAGTCAACGTAATGAAGCTTGCAGGCGTTGACGCACAAGTCAAGAAATCACATCATGACGGTCTTATTGAGTACACAATTCTCATTCCTGATGAAAATACAGACAATGTTCCACGTGGAACATAAACCGACAAAAAACCTGTCTTTCAAAATTGAAAGACAGGTGATTTTTTTATTCATCATAAGGCTCTTCTTCAACAACTACCTCATTATTTTCCTCAGCCTGAGCAAGCTTATTCTGTTCCTCAAGCTCCTTTTCAGACAGCTGTTCAATTTTTGAAATCTCAGCTGTTTCATCATGCTCAGCTCTTGTGAAAGCAACAACCTTGCTCTCATCTCCCAATCGCATAAGCTTGACACCTGTTGCGTATCGTCCCATAACACGGACATCATTTGCCCTGAATCTGATAATAACACCGTCATCGGAAATCATGATAATATCATCATCTTCATCAATAACCTTTATGCCACAAACATAACCCTTTTCGTCAGAAACCTTGTAGTTGAGCATACCGAAACCGCCTCTGCGTTGGATCCTGTATGCATCAAGATCAGTACGTCTTCCAAGTCCTCTTTCTGAAACAGTAAGTACAGTTGCACCATGACGAACTCTTGCCATAGAAACAACATAATCATCGTTTCTGAGCTTGATAGCCTTTACACCGTGAGCAGATCTTGACATCTGACGAATATCATTTTCATCAATTCTGATAGCCATACCATTGTGAGTAGCAATGATCAGCTGATTCTCACCCTCAGTCATTCTAACTCCGGCAATCTCATCGTTTTCATCAAGACCAATAGCAATGAGTCCGTTTTTTCGTACGTTTTTGTATGCAGAAAGTGTAGTACGCTTGATTTTACCATTCTTTGTGACCATGACAACATACTTGCCCTCATCGAAATCAGAGGTTTTTATCATGGCAGCAATTTTCTCATCTTCTCTCAGAGGCAGAAGATTTACAATATTTACACCTCTTGAAGCTTTTGAACCTTCGGTAATCTCGTAACATTTAAGACGGTACATAATACCCTTGTTTGAAATAAACAAAATATGGTCATGTGTTGAGCAGATGTACATTTCGTTGACGAAATCATCTTCACGCTGTTTCATACCTGTAACACCACGTCCTCCACGGTTCTGAGCCTTATAAACGCTTACAGGCATACGCTTGATGTAACCGTTGTTAGTGTATGTTACAACGTTGTCCTCAACAGGAATAAGGTCCTCAATGTCAACCTCACCACTGACATTTTCGATTGATGTTCTTCTTTCATCACCGAACTTGCTTTGAATCTGTTCAACTTCCTCGATAATGATGCTGAGAACTCTCTCACGATTAGCGAGAATATCTTCATAATCAGCAATTTTAGCTTCAATTTCTATAAGCTCATCATTAATTTTCTGCTGTTCCATACCTGTCAAACGACCAAGAGTCATATTTGCGATATGGTCAGCCTGAATATCAGTAAGGCTGAATCTTTCTATCATACGCTGTTTAGCCTCTGGGATATTCTTTGAAGTTTTCATTATCTCAATTATCTCGTCAATATTATTGAGTGCAATAACAAGACCTCTTAGAATATGATCTCTTTCCTTTGCCTTTTTGAGATCAAATCGGGTACGTCTTTCAACAATATCAACCTGAAAGTCAATATACTGTTCAAGGCACTCTTTAAGTGTAAGCGTTTTAGGCACTCCATTTACAAGAGCGAGCATAATAACACCTACTGTATCTTGTAGCTGAGTATAAGAGAACAGCTTATTAAGTACAACCTGTGGTATAGCGTCCTTTTTAAGCTCAACAACGATTCTCATACCCTCTCTGCCTGATTCATCACGCAGATCATGGATTCCGTCAACACGTTTTTCTTTAACGAGATTAGCAATAGACTCAACAAGTCTTGCCTTGTTGACCATGTAAGGTATCTCATGTACGATAATGCAGTTTCTGCCCTTTATTTCCTCAAAGGAAGTTCTTGCACGGAGAGTGATCTTTCCTCTACCCGTACCATAAGCAGCACGAATACCTGCTCTGCCCATGATAATACCACCGGTAGGAAAGTCAGGTCCTTTTATACATTCCATAAGCTCATCGAGAGTACAATCAGGATTATCAACGATAAGCTTCATTGCATCAATTACTTCATTGAGGTTATGAGGAGGTATATTAGTAGCCATACCAACAGCGATACCTGTTGAACCATTACAAAGCAGATTCGGAAAACGTGATGGCAAAACCTGAGGCTCCTGTAGTCTGTCATCATAGTTAGACTGGAAATCTACAGTATCCTTCTGAATATCAGTAAGCATATGAAGTGACATTTTAGCCATTTTTGCTTCTGTGTAACGGTAAGCAGCAGGAGGGTCACCATCAATAGAACCGAAGTTTCCATGACCATCAACCATCGGATAACGCAGAGAAAATCCCTGAGCCATTCTTACAAGGGCATCATATACAGATGCATCACCATGTGGATGGTATCTACCCAGCACAGAACCTACCGTATCAGCACACTTACGATACGGTTTATCCGGAGTAAGACCATTTTCGTGCATAGTATATAGTATTCTTCTGTGAACAGGTTTAAGACCGTCCCTTACATCAGGCAAAGCACGGGAAACAATAACAGCCATTGAATACTGTATAAACGATTCACGCATTACTCTTTCAATATCATTATCAATAACATTGGTGTTATCGCTGAAATCAACGAAGCTTGAGTTATCGTTAGCCAAAATATCACTCTCTTTCATTGTTAAAATATCTTAAATCAGATCGTTACAAATTTTTCTCCTGTTTTTTCTTTAAACTTATTTCTCAGAATTTCTTCCTTTTCATTTTCCATACATCTTTTCGGAAGAACATAAATAGTATCTTTTTTCAGAATAAGTACAAACATATTATCCGTTTCAATAACATCAATTACAGTACTATCAAAAAATACTACTCTCGGCTGAACAGGAGGAATTTTTTCTCCATTTTCGTCAACCTCATCAGAAATAATAGTTTCAATCTTAAAGCAGTCCTCATACAACGTAAAGATATACCTGTCATCCTCAATAAGCTTTAAAGCGTCCAGAAGTGATGTTCTTATTTTCTTTGTGTTGTACCATGTAATGAATATAAATGCAATACAGAGTGTTGCAAGAATATAATTAAGAGCCTGTTCCGGTTTTCTGCAGATTGATATGATAAAAAGCACTGCCACAATAGCAAAAGCGATTGTTTTTATCCAGTTTTTCTTATAAACAAACTTTTTCTGAAACAACAAAAAAGCCTGTCCTTCCTCATCATTTTTAACATCATATTCAATCTGAGCAAGCTTTTCACTTGTTATCTCAGGCTGTACAACTGTTTCAACTGCCTCATTCTCATTGAAGTTCTTATCAATATTATTCAAAATATCGTCCTTTCAGATTAAACGTCAAGATCCTTGACATATTCCGCATTGTTTTCAATAAATTCACGTCTTGGAGAAACCTTATCACCCATGAGAATAGTAAATATCTCATCAGCCTTAACAGCGTCCTCCATGGTAATTTTTATCATAGTTCTTGTTTCAGGATTCATAGTTGTTTCCCAGAGCTGTTCAGGATCCATCTCACCAAGACCTTTATACCTCTGAACATCAACCTTGAGATTATTTTCTCCTGCAAGTTCTCTTATATATTTATCTCTTTCTTCGTCTGAGAAGGCATATCTTACCTGTTTACCTCTATAAACCTTAAAAAGAGGAGGCTGAGCGATATAAATATGCCCCTGTTCGATAAGTTCTCTCATAAATCTGAAAAAGAAAGTGAGAAGAAGTGTTCTGATATGACTTCCATCGACATCGGCATCGGCCATGATAATAACTTTACCGTATCTGAGCTTTGAAATATCAAAATCCTCGCCAATAGAAGTACCAAGAGCCGTAACTACTGGCATAAGCTTTTCATTTCCATATACCTTATCAATTCTTGCTTTTTCAACGTTGAGCATTTTTCCCCAGAGAGGTAAAATAGCCTGGAATTTTCTATCTCTGCCTTCCTTAGCAGATCCACCCGCAGAATCTCCCTCGACGATGTAAATTTCGGTATAACGATTATCTCTCTCTGAGCAATCAGCAAGCTTTCCAGGAAGTGATGAACTTTCAAGAGCAGATTTACGTCTTGTAAGCTCTCTTGCTTTTTTAGCAGCTTCTCTTGCTCGCTGAGCCTGAAGTGATTTATCAAAGATAGTTCTTGCAACGCTTGGGTTTTCCTCAAGATAGTTCATAAGCTTTTCTGTAACAATCTTATCAACAAGAGGTCTTACCTCAGGATTACCCAGTCTTCCCTTTGTCTGACCTTCAAACTCACAGTTTGTAAGCTTTACAGAAACGATAGCCGTAAGACCTTCCCTTACGTCATCACCCATAAGCTTATCACCATCTTTAAGCAGATTAAACTTCTTACCATATTCATTTATAACTTTTGTAAGAGCGTTTTTAAAGCCTGTTTCATGAGTACCGCCATCAGGAGTGTGAATATTATTTGCAAATGACAGAATCAAGTCATTATAAGTATCATTATACTGCAAAGCAATCTCAGCGAAAGTATCGCCTTCCATACCCTGAAAATAGATAACTTCCTCAGAAATAGGGTCAACACCTTTTACCTTGTGGATATGCTCAACGAACTGACGAATACCGCCCTCATAATGCAGAACTTCCTGTACAGGATCAAGCTCATTACGCATATCAGTAAAAACAATTCTGATTCCTGCGTTAAGAAAAGCCTGTTCACGAAGTCTTTTTAGCAAAACGTCATACTCATAAACAGTTGTTTCTATAAAAATCTCAGGGTCAGCTTTGAAAGATACAGATGTACCTGTTTTTGTCGTTTCACCGATAATTTTCAAAGGTTCTGAATAAGAACCCCTGTCAAATCGCTGGAAGTGGATATTTTTTCCGTCATATACAGTAAGCTCAAGCCACTCAGAAAGAGCATTTACTACCGATGCACCAACACCGTGCAAACCTCCTGCGACCTTGTATCCTCCACCACCGAATTTTCCTCCCGCATGGAGAATCGTATAAACTACAGTAGCAGCAGAGATTTTTTCCTTAGGGTGGATACCTGTTGGAATTCCACGGCCGTTATCAGTAACTCTGATTATATTATCCGGAAGAATATCTACATTAATCTCAGTACAATAACCTGCAAGAGCCTCATCAATAGCATTGTCAACTATCTCATAGACAAGATGATGCAGACCTTTAGGACCTGTTGAACCGATATACATACCAGGTCTTTTTCTTACAGCTTCAAGTCCTTCAAGAACCTGAATCTGATTTTCGTCATAGTTATTGTTTTTATCAATTTGTGAGATCTTCCCGGTTTCCAAATCCATATTATTCAAAAAATAACCTCCCTGATGTAGTTTACTATATTTCACTTTAACTTTTTGTAATTATTCTGATCAACTTTTGAATTAAATCTTTTTAGAAGTGTCTGACAAGACATCTGACTTATATACACAGTTTCAGTAAAATCGCAGTCAAGACACACAACAAAGCTCTTTGGCATTTCATAGGTACAGTTTACAACACGTTTTTTCTTTGCTGATTCATTAAGAAAATCCTTAGTTATCTTTGAAACAGACGTATTTTCAATATCAAATATACCTATTATTTCTTTCGTATTGACCATAAAATCATTGCCTAAATGAAGATACATAAATTTAACCCTGATTTTTCTTAACTATTCTTCCATTTTCAATAAAAAATATCTTGCCACTCGAATTTTTATCAAAAGGAATATTCATATTACAGCAGGTTATAAATACCTGCATATCATTTATCTTAGAAATAACAAATTTTTGTCTTGAAACATCAAGTTCACTCAGAACATCGTCTAAAAGAATGCATGGAGCATCTTTTGTTTCTTCTGTCAGAATATAAGCCTGAGCAAGCTTTAAAATCAAAGCAAGTGACCTGTGTTGTCCCTGTGATGCAAAATCCCTGACAGCAAGACCGTTTATATATCCCACAAGATCATCTCTGTGAACACCCTTTGAAGTAAATCCTGCTCTTATATCATCTTTCACCGAATTTTTAAGACATCTGAGATATTCCTCAGTCATCTCACCACGATAATCCTTTTTATCGTCAATATTATCATAAACAGTAGAAAAATAGCACAATTCAAGATTTTCCTTGTTATCAGAAATCTCACTAAAAAGCCTTTTTGCAAAAATATTCAGCTTTTTTGTATAGTTATATCTCAAAAGTGAAATATAAGCTCCCATTGAAGCAAGCTGAGTATCCCAGATATCAAGATCCTCTATCGACGACTTACCCTGATTGATATTTTTAAGCAAAGCATTACGCTGTTCAAGGATATTTTCATATTTTATAATAATAGAATTATATGAATTCTTTATCTGTGATACTGACAAATCAAGAAATTTACGTCTGTTATCAGGAGATCCTTTTGAAAGTTCAAGATCTTCAGGAGTAAAAATAACACAATCAAAATTTCCGAAAAGATTTGATGGTGCTTTAAGCTTTACTCCATTCAGATATACATTCTTATCCTTGAAATTCGGTTTTGCCATATTATAATTTATAACCTGTTCACGGATTTTATCTTTAAAAGAAAGCTCAATATTTGATACCTCACCATTTATATCTATCATGCTTTTATCTTTGGTATTTCTGAAGCTTTTAACACCACTACAAAGCCATATTGATTCGATAAGATTTGTCTTTCCCTGAGCATTTTTGCCACAGAAGATATTTATATTTTGATGAGGTTTTATATTAATCTTTTTAAGATTCTTAAATCCGTCAACGTTAAGCTTAGTAACAAACATTATTCCACAACAATTTCAGTTTTTATTTCATCAATCTGTATCCTGTCACCAACACGAACTTTTTTACCACGTTGAGTACAAAGCTCACCATTGAATTTTATTCTTTCCTCGGCAATTATCTCTTTACCGATACCACCTGTTTCAACGAGTCCTGCAAATTTAAGCAGTGAATCAAGCTTTATATATTCAGTTTTTATTTTTACTTTTAACTGCTTGTAATCCATAAAACAAAATTACTCCTTTGAAAGACGTACAGGAAGCACAAGAAAAGTATAATCACTATTATCACATGGAACTATTTTCATAGGAAGCAGACTTCCACTCATCTGCAATTTAACTTTATCTTCATTAATAACCTTTAACGGATCAAGGAAATATTTACACTTAAATCCTATTTCAATAACAGGACCTGAAATATCAGCCTTTATCTCATCAGATATTTTTCCCATAGAAGTTGAGCATCTTACCTTTATGATACCGTTTTCAAAATAGCATCTTACAGGGCTTGGATTACGTTCATTGATAAGAAGCATAGCTCTTTCTAATGTTTCAATAAGATTTTTTCTGTCTGCAATAACCTCAGTAGTAAACGTCTGAGGAATAGCACTCTTATACGGATGAAATTCACCTTCAAGGAGTCTTGAATACACAAAATATCCGTTTATCTCAAAGATAATATGCTTTGATGAAACAAACATACTGCAATTATCCTCATCATTATCGCTAAGCAGCTTTGAAACTTCTGAAAGTGTCTTTGCAGGAACGACAAATTTTATATCACCGTCATATTTTATAGACTCAGTTCTCACAGCAAGTCTGTAGCCATCTATAGAAACAAGATTAAGCACGCCGTTTTCTATATCAAAAAGCTCACCCTTAAGGATAGGCTTCATATCAGTAACAGCAACAGCAAAAATAGTCTGATTTATCATACTTTTAAGCACCGGCTGAGAAATTTTAATTTCTTCGCAATCCTTGCTTACGGGAAGTTCAGGATAATCTTCGGATGAAACAGCACTCATATTGAATGTAGTAACGCCACTTGAAAGAGTTACCTGAAGATTATCAGTAACCTCAATAAAAATATCTTCCTCAGGCATTTTTCTTATCATATCGCAAAAAAGTCTTGCATTGAGAATAAACTCACCGTTATCCTGGGACACAACAGAAATAGTAGTTCTTATTCCTATTTCGAGGTTATAACCGGTAAGTTCCATAGTCATATCTGACACTTTGCATTTAATACCTTCAAGAGAAGGTAATGAAGAACGCTCTGAAACTGCTTTTGATACATTTACGATAGCTTCATAAAGAGAAGTTTTATTGCATTTTAATTTCATTGAATTTTTCTCCTTAAATTTTAAACAATAAGATTTTTGTAATTAGAAATATTTATTCGATAATAAAAGAAATATATATTTATTTTTTAGTAGTAGTAGTAGAGTATGTTGAAAACTATAATAACTTTTGAAATGCCGTCAACAAGCAAATTTTATGACTACAAATTTTCAAATTATTTTCAAAGTGAAATGTTTAAAGTGTTTATAATTTTCAGACTGTTGAATATGTTGAAAAAATCAGTGTTGATTGTTAAATAAAATTCAGAAAAATGTTTAAAAATAAAAAATTACATAAATTTATCAACTTTTATTACTGAATTTTATTTTTTGAAATTGTTTATATATGACATGAATACAGATAAAATGGGAGATATGAACGATTATTTTTGTTGAAAACTATGTTGAAAAAGTTGAAAAGTAGCTTTAAAAACTATCTGTTTTTCAGATTTTTGATAATATCGTCCACTGTTTCCTTCAAATCTTCTTTTTTCTTGATTTGATCGCTGATATTCTGATAATGTATAGTCATTGTAGAATGATTTTTACCAAGAGCATCACCAATCTGGATATAAGTCATACCCTTCAATTCTTTAAGAAGATATATAGCTATCTTTCTTGAGATAGATATATTTGCACTTCTGTTTTGTGATTTAATATCCTCAGGAGTAACCTTGAATGCAGAAGCAACCTCACTTATGATATTGTCAACAGTGATTTCTGCAGGATGATTTTCAATCATTATTTCTTTTATAACTCTCTGAGCCATTGAAATAGAAGGTGACTCGTTGGTATATGTTGTGAGTGCTCTTATTTTATTTACTGTACCTTCAAGCTGACGGATATTGGTTTTTATTTTTTCAGCTATGAGTCTTGCTACGTTATCAGAAAGCTGAAGACCTAAAAGCTCTGCCTTTCTCTTTACGATAGCCATTCTTGTTTCAAAATCAGGTGGCTGAACGTCAACCTGAACACCGAGTGAAAAACGTGAACGAATTCTGTTTTCAAGCTTAGATATTTTTGAAGGAGCAATATCAGATGTAAGAACAATCTGTTTTCCTGCATTATAGAGATCGTTGAATGTATGGAAAAATTCTTCCTGACCTCTTTCTTTTCCAGCAATAAACTGAATATCGTCGATGAGAAGAAAATCAGCATTACGATATTTGTTATGAAAATCTATTGTTTTATGATATTCAAGAGCAATAACCAGCTCGTTTACAAAGTTTTCACCTGTTGTATAGATTATATTGAGATCAGGATTATTACTTCTTACCTGATTTTCAATAGCTTTCATGAGGTGAGTTTTACCAAGTCCTGAATCACCGTAAATAAAAAGTGGATTGAAGTTTGAATTATCTGAAGAAGAGTCATTCTTATCGTTTTTGTTTGCAACAGCAAAACAGAAAGCATAAGCAAGCTCATTTGATTTACCCTTGATAAAATTTTCAAAAGTAAGAGTATTACTTATTGTAGTTGAACCACTTATTGATGGTGCAGGTTCATTTACCTGTTGATTTTCTTTTTCTTTTGTTTTTACAAGAATATTAACGTCAACATCAAAACCAAGAGTTTCAAGAAAAGCCTTTTTGAGATGTGATTCGTACATTTCGATAGTGATTTTTCTTGTAAATTCACTGTCAGTAAGCAAATAAGCTATATTGTTTTCAAGTTTATAAGGTTCTAAAATTTTTATCCACTTTTCAAAACCAATCCGGCTTATACCCGGGTCAGATTCGCAATATTTTAAAACGCTTTGAAATACGTCATTAAAAGATTCCATTTTTATCCTCCTTATTATTTTTTGATATTTAAAACTAAAAAAACAAAAAATATACCCTTTATGAAAGGGAAAAATGTAAAACAGGGCATAAATATCAATTCTATTCAAGTATAACACATTTGATAAAAAATTTCAAGTCTTATATATTATATAATAGTGTAAAAATTTTTTAAAAAAGTTGTTCTAAAAAAGATACATGATATATGAGAAAAAATAATATCATATACAAAATGTTGTATTTATCAAAAATATATAAAAAAAGATCATTTTTAAATATAAAAAAATTGTGAATTTACTTGACAAAATGTATTTGAATAAGCTATAATTGTTACTTACAGGGGTGGAGTATGCGTATTTGACGAAAATAGCATACATTTTTATGGACAAGCCCATAAATTTTAATTGAAATGATTTGTTTTGATGCTGAAGGGAGGATAATGAAATGAAGAGAACATACCAGCCAAAGAAATTGCAGAGAAAAAAAGTACACGGTTTTATGAAGAGAATGGCTACAAAGAACGGCAGAAAGGTATTAGCTCGCAGAAGAGCTAAGGGCAGAGCAAGACTCAGCTACTAATCATGTAAAGATATGACCATATACCACTCAATTTTTAATGAATGGTATAAGGTCTTTCTCTTTATATTATAGTAAAAAAATTTTTGTCGAAAAAGGAACCATAGGGTTTTATTTTTTTGTTTTTTTAAGGAAAAATATCAGAGGTTTTTATGCTTTTTACCGAAATACTAAAGGATAACAAAATATTTTTAAGGTGCTTTAAAAAAGGCAGTTTTGTGTCTTGTGAATATGTAACGGCATATTTTATGCCAAATAATTCACCTTATAACAGAATGGGAATATCAGTTGGAAAAAAGCAGGGTAACGCAGTAAAAAGAAACAGAATCAAACGAATCATAAGAGCTGCCTACAGATTGAACGAGCAGAAAATTCCGATAGGTTATGATATTGTATTTGTTGGCAGAAATAATGTTTCTGAGAAAAAAACACAGGATATAGAGTATTTTATAAACAAAAGATTGCTCAGAAAAATAAACGAAAAAAGTAAATAGATAATGAAAAATATTCCGATTTTTTTTATATGGATCTATAAAAAAATAATAAGTCCTCTGTTTCCGGCAAGGTGCAGATATTATCCCAGTTGTTCAAGCTATAGTATAGAAGCTTTTAAAAAGCATGGATTCTTTAAGGGATTGATATTAAGTGTCTGGAGAGTTTTAAGGTGTAATCCATTTTCAAAAGGTGGAGTGGACTATGTGCCGGAAAAATTTAGTTTAATAAGAAAAAAACATAGTTAATTATAAAAGCAGAGAAATCTGCTGATGGAGGTTTCAGATGAATTTATTGGCAACCCCTTTGGGATGGATAATGAAATTTTGCTATTCACTTGTTCATAACTATGGAATAGCACTCTTTTTGTTTACGTTTATAACACGTCTTGTAGTATTTCCACTTAGCATAAAACAGCAGAAAAGTACTGCAAGAATGGCTATGATAAGCCCTGAGATTGAAAAACTCAAGAAAAAATATGCTAAAAATAAAGAAAAGCTTAACGAAGAAACAATGAAGCTTTATAGCAAGGAAAATGTTAATCCTATGGCAAGTTGTTTGCCTATGATTATAACTATGGTGATACTTTTTTCACTTATTCCTGTTATCTATAGTCCACTTACTTATATTTCTAATGCTGATAAGGATGATGTTGAAAAATCAAACAATCTTATCACTAATATCTATGTTGCAAGTGAGGAAATAAAGTCTAAGGATACGTCTATCGAGGAGCTTATTGCAAAATTTGAAAAGGACGGAAAAGACCCTTACGAAGCACTTGAAAAAGAACTTAAAGATAAATATTCAAAAACTGCAAAATCTATCGACAGCAGTGAGGAATGGGAATATTTTATTGACGCAATTAAAAAGCATCCTGATATTGATAAATTTATACTTGATGAAAATAACGTTTCAAAAAATCTTGCACAGTCAAGACCTGAGCTTATTACCTTTGACTTTGTAAAAAAAGCAGATGGAAAATATGCCGATGTTTTACCTGAAATAGTAAGAGAAGAAGCAGAAAAATTCAATTATGAATTTCTTGGAATGCCATTGGGTAAGATACCTCAGTGGAAATTCTCACTCGATTCACTTTTCTTCATACCATTGCTTTCAGCAATTTTGCAGTTTGTTACTACAATAGTATCACAGAGATTTACAAAGAAAAATAATCCGGCTGCTGCAAATATGGGTGGTGGAATGAAGGCAATGTTCTATATTATGCCTATATTTTCACTCTGGATCTGTTTTTCATATCCGGCAGGACTCGGTCTTTACTGGATCTATTCTTCTTTCTTTGCACTCATTCAGACATTAGTTCTCAATATTCTTTATTCTCCTGCAAAGGTACAGGAAATGGTCAAGAAGGATATGGCTAAACAAAAAGCAAAGAAAAAGAAGCCTTCAATGTATGAGAGAGCTATGGCTATGCAGAATCAGCAGAACGGCAATGTACAGAACAGTGAAGATGATGACGAAGATGAGGAAAGAAAGCTTTCTAAGGCTGAGATGAAAGAGCTTCAGAGAAACCGTATTAATGAAGCACGACGTCGTATGGCTGAAAAGTATGGAGAAGAATATAACGAAAAAGAATAATATTTTGAGAGGAGTTTATATATAATGAAAAAGATTTTCACAGCTGCAACAATAGAACAGGCAAAACAGTCTGCATGTGAAGAATTTCAGGTGGAAGAAAGCAAAATAACTTTTAACGTTCTTGAAGAGCCTAAGAAAGGTCTTTTCGGAAAGATGAAGGGTGAAGCTAAGATTGAGGCTGAATATGAGCAAACAAAGATAGATATTGCTATCAAATATATAAAAGATGTGCTTGAAGCAATGGGTATCGAGAATATAACATATACTGTGACTGATACTGATAACGGTTGTCTTATTGACCTTAATGGCGACGGACTTGAAGAAGTAATCGGTAAAAAGGGTGATATGATTGATTCATTGCAGTATCTTTCATCACTTGTCAGCAATAAGGTAGACAGAGAGTATTTCAGAATTACTCTTGACAGCAACAATTTCAGAGCAAAGAGAAAAGAGTATCTTGAACAGCTTGCAACAAAAATTGCAAATAGTGTAAAGAAAAATGGCAGATCTTCTGCTCTTGAACCAATGAATCCATACGAAAGACGTATAATCCACGCTACTGTTACTGATATTGAAGGTGTTACTTCAAAATCAACAGGCGAAGAGCCTTATAGAAAGGTTATTATCAGTTCTACCGAAAAAAGAAGATTCAACGATGTTAACAAAGGTAATCGCAGAGGCTCAAGACGTGACAGAAAACCAAAAGAGCATTTTGATATTACAACAAGCTTTGAAAAAGATTATAAAAAACCAAAGCCGGAAGATACTCTCAATGCAGGTCTTTATGGCAAAATTGAAATCTGATTAACTGATCTTAAAAAATAGGGAAAGCAAAGTATAGTGGCATATACGATAAACTGAAAGATTTAAATATCAAAACTTGAGGCTTAACTGATTTTACAATGATAACCGGTCAAAAACGGATTTGTTTATCGTTGTTTATGAGTATAAATAAGCCTCTTTTTTTATTTATTACAAGAGCAAAGATAGTTATTTTAATGTAAATAATACATAGTTTTTGGAAATTTATCATTTAATTATCACAAATCAGATTATAATAATAGATATAGAAAGCAAAAGCAAAAGTCAGACCAGATAAGGAGAGTTTATTATGTACGAAAATTTTGAAAGTAAAAATAATGAACAACAGACTCAGAATGTACAGAATAATTTTCAGTCATATAACAATGAAAAAGTGAACGAGTTTAATTATAATCCTGAAAAGAAGAAAAAACACAGCAAGGCATTTACTGCTGTAGTAGCAATACTCAGTGTTGTAGCGATAGGAGCAACATCTATCGTCGGTTATTCACTTATAACCGGAGATACAATGGGAATAAGTATTGGTTCGGGCAAAAACAACTCAGATGATAATATTAATACAGTTACAAAAAACAACGACAATAGCTCATCAAAAATTGACAGAGGAGAACTACCTACACTTATTCAACTTGCAACGCCATCTGATGCGATGCAGATAACTGAGATTGTTAAGAAAGTTTCACCGTCAGTAGTGGGTATTTCCTGTATGACCAATTCAGGAACAGCAACAGGTACCGGAATTATTATGAGCGAGGATGGATATATTATAACAAATGCTCATGTTATTGACGGTGCACAGGCTGTTTCAGTAGTGCTTCCGAGCAACTATACAGAAGAAAAAGATGATAGTTCCGGTAAATTAGACAATCTTCTGAAAAAAGATGATGACGATAAGACAATAAAAGCTGAGATTATCGGTAAGGATATTCAGACTGATATTGCTGTTATCAAGATAGATAAAAAGGATCTGACACCGGTAGAATTCGGTACATCAGCCGAGGTACTTGTTGGTGAAGTATCAATAGTTATCGGAAATCCGTTGGGCTTCAATCTTGCAAACACGGTTACAGCAGGTATCATCTCCGCAACTGACAGATCGCTCACTATCGAGGACAGAACGATGAATCTTATCCAGACGGATGCGTCTATCAACTCCGGTAACTCAGGAGGTCCGTTGATTAACGCTTACGGACAGGTTATTGGTATCACATCTGCAAAGGTAGCATCAACCTATGGTGAGGGACTTGGATTTGCGATTCCGATAGATGAGGCTTTGCCTATTGTCAAGGATCTTATGGAAAACGGCTATGTTACAGGTAGACCAACACTGGGAATCAGTGGTATGAACATTTCAGAGATATACTCTCAGTATTATGATATTCCAAGAGGATTTATTGTTAAGAGCGTTCAGCCGGGAAGTGCCGCTGAAAGTGCAGGAATAGTTGTTGATGATATTATCATCGGAATTGAGGGTAATCTTATTGAATCTATAGAGGAGTTCAATAATATCAAAGAAAAATATAAAGCAGGAGATAAAATCACTGTTTCACTCTATAGAAACGAAAAGATAGTAGATGTTGACGTTATTCTTGGTGAGGATATTGAATCGGATGACTCTTCACAGGAGAATGATAATCATAATAATTTTGGTAATCAGCAGAGCATTGATGATTTCTTCAAACAGTTCGGTTTTTAATCAGACAAAGAGATGTTTTTTCATAAATAACTTCCGGTATATGGCTGTTCCTATCACAGGGACAGCCATATACCTTTATTTTTGGAAATGTGCATTTTGCCCTTGCTTAAATTTGTATTATGTGATAAAATTATTATGCATAAAAAAATAAAGGAGTAAAAAAATTGATATATACAGATCTGCTATTCTTTTTGTGCCTGCTACCGTTTTCAGTATTATTTTCGTTTTTTGACAGAAGCACAGAGTATAAAAACCTGATTTTAGTTATAACTTCCCTGCTCGTTTTCAGCTGGGGAAAACCATTTGGAGTATGCCTGCTTTTTGTTACGGCCTTTGGCGAATGGATTATCGGTCGTTGGGCAGAGAAAAGGCGTGAAAATGAACAGTCGGTATCAACACCGCTGCTTGTGGATATTGCAATGAATCTTCTGGTTTTCTTTCTGTTCACGGGAAAGTTTCTGTATACAGAAGAGGGATCTTTCGGCTTTGAAAGAATACTTGCACAACAGGGTATAATGTTCTACGTTATACGAGGCTTTGCTTATGTCTATGACGTTTCAAAGGGCAGGATAAAAGCTGAAAAGAATGTTTTTTGTCTGATTACATATATGTCAGCATATTTCTTTATGCCATGCGGACCTGTTGCAAGATACGGTGATTTTGAGCCACAGTTAAGAAAGCGTTCTCTTATGATTGACGGTATAACAAAAGGCCTTAACAGCTTTGTTTATGGACTTGGAAAAGCCGTTATAATCGCTCCTGTGTTGAAAAAAATAGCAGATGCCGGATTTAATTTTGAAGAAATAAACTTTATTGGTTGCTGGGTCGGTGCATTAAGTATGCTCGGGTTTGCATATTTTCTCTTTACAGGATTTTGCGATATGTCACTCGGCATCGCAAGTATCTATGGCTTTGAGTTGAAGAAAAATTATAGAAAATTTACTGCAAAGGGCATCTATGATGGAGTTGTAAAGAGTTTTTGTACAAGCGTTACAGACTTTTTCGAGGAAGTCGTTTCAGACTTCGGTAAGAAATATGACTTTTTCAAGTATCCTCTTATAGTGATAATCTCTGCCCTTTTATCGCTCATGCTTGGTCGCAGTACGTTTTTCCTGATCGTTGGTATCATAATCGGAATTATCATTATACTTGAAAAAACAGTGCTTAATGATATTCTTGTAAAGATACCGACTATATTCAGATTCCTGCTGACTTATATTTCAGGATTTATCATTCTGGGAGGAGCTTGCAGTGGTGGGTTCAGAAGCTTTGTAAAATGGCTTGGAGCTTTGATAGGTATCGGTAACAAGTATACTCTTAGTGTGGCAGTGAAATATGCTGTACTTAACAACATTTTTGTAGTGATAATAGCAGTGCTTATGCTTATCACACCGTTGAGAAAATTTGTTGCACAGAAAATTAAAGCGTATGCTGAAAAATCAGTCGATAATTATGGCAGGCTCAGTATCGTCAGAACTATATTTATAGCATTGCTTTTAATTGCCTGCATAATCGTGATTGTGTCAGCGACTGTTATTATTTAATTTGGAGAATTTTTATGAAAAAAGAACAAGTAACTACAAACGATGAAAATGAAGAATATCCAATGCCTCCTGAGTGTGAGCAGAGTGAACAGGAGCTTGAAAGAATAAGCCTTGAAGAAAGAAAAACGCACTATGAGGTTATAAATCTGTTTGCAATAGTTATCATAATGCTTGTTGCATCAGCAGTTTTTCTGTTGCTGACAGGTGAAAAAAGAGCGATAAAGGTCGAAAATCCACTGACATTGAAAACATTTCTTTCAGGTAAGTATACGGCTAAGCTGGAGGAAAGCTATGTCAAATCGTTGCCTTATCAGTATGAGTTCAAAAACGGTAATGAAAAGCTGTCGTTTTTCTATGGAATAGGAAATAAGATTAAGAAATATAAGGATTTCAATGAGGGTATAGTAATTGTATCAGATGATGACATCGAAAAGAAAAAGGTAAGTATCAGACAGAACAAAGAAAAGGCTCTGGATAATATGGAGAAAGACGAAGAAATCACGCCTGAAGAAACCAAAAAGACGAAAAAAACCATAGAAAAGAAAACTGAAACAGGTGCACAGCGTATTGATACAACAACTCGCAGAACCACTACTACCACAACAACGACAAAGGAAACAACGACTCTTACTACAACAAACAATGATGCTCCTGATGTGAAGACTACAACGACAATTCCACCTTCGGTAACATATGATTACAGTGATAGTGAAGATGTTGCACCGGAAGATGACGGAGAGGTAAACTGAGTTGAAACAAAAGGACAATCCGTTTGTACTGTCTGATGACAACAAGCGTTATCAGACATATAATTACTATCTGAGAAACAGATTTGGTCAAAAAGTGTTTAAAGTGCCACTGAATGTTGATCTTGGCTGTCCGAATCGTGATGGTACAAAGGGTGTTGGTGGTTGTATATTCTGTTCGGCAAAGCTGAGTGGTGATTTTGCTGGTAATCCTTGTGATGATATTCAATCACAGTTTGCCGAAATCAAGGAAAAAATGCACAAAAAATGGATAGAAGGACTTTATATCCCGTATTTTCAGGCAGGCTCAAACACTTATGCTGATGAAAAAACGCTCAGGGAGATGTATTATACTGCACTCGGCTTTGAGAATGTTGTGGGACTGAGTATTGCAACAAGAGCTGATTGCATAACCGAGGAGATAGCTGACCTTTTGAGTGAAATTGCTGAGAGAACTTATCTGACCGTTGAGCTTGGTTTACAGAGTATTCACGATGAAACTGCTGAACTTTGTAACAGGTGTCATACTTATGCTGATTTTGTCAGAGGGTTTGAAATGCTTAAAAAGCGTGGGATAAATGTATGCGTTCATATCATAAACGGTCTGCCGTTTGAAACAAAGGATATGATGATAGAAACAGCAAGAGTTGTTGGTGAGCTGGGTATTCATAGTATAAAGATTCATCTTTTGCATATTCTCAGGGGAACAAGGCTTGCTTTGATGTATGAAAACAACGAATTTAAAGCAATGACGCTGGAGGACTATGTGGATACAGTGGTTGAACAGCTCAAGGTTTTGCCAAAAGAGGTCATAATTCAGCGTGTTACAGGTGATGGTGCTAAGGATGAACTTATTGCACCTCTCTGGAGCTTGAAAAAGTTCTGCGTTATGAACGAAATTGATAAAAAAATGGCAAGAGAAAATATTTATCAGGGTATGAATATCGTCTGAATTTAAGGAGAATGAATATGGAAAAGAGAATGACTATAACCTATGAGGTTGAGGGAAAGCTTTATCTCAACATTACAAATAAATGCCCTTGCAACTGCACTTTTTGCATAAGAAACAACGGTGACGGTGCATATGGTTCCGAGCCTTTGTGGCTTGAACATCAACCGACTGCTGAGGAAATAATTGATGATTTGAAAAAGTGTGATCTGAGTCGTTATCCTGAGGTGGTTTTCTGTGGATACGGTGAGCCGACCTGTGAAATTGAGATACTCAAGGAGGTTGCAGGATACATCAGATCAGTGTCGGACATAAAAATAAGAGTCAACACCAATGGTCTTTCAGACCTTATCAACAAGAGAGATACTGCAAGCGAATTTAAGGGTATTGTCGATACAGTGTCAATAAGCCTTAATGCATCAGAAAGTGAGGCATACAACGCTGTTACACGTCCTTCATTCAAGGACAAGGACTGCTTTGAAGAGATGCTTTCTTTTGCGTCAAGGGTGAAAAACTATGTTCCGAACACGGTGTTTACAGTGGTTGACATTATTGGTGAACAGGAGATAGAAAAAAGCAGAAAAATCGCTGAAAGTATCGGTATAAAGCTCAGGGTGAGAGAGTATATACCTGAATAAATAATGTTGATCTGGTAAGAGATAAATCAGAATTTGATGACAAGGGTATGCGAACATACGTAAAAAGAGAGGAAAGTGCACGAGAGTTAACATATTGCATCGAACTCTAATTGATGTCTTTCAGTTTATCAAACAAAATGAAACAAGAAATCCCAAAGAGAATATATTCTCTTTGGGATTAACTTTTTTATCACTATTTCCCTTTGAAAGTGCAGGGATTTTGTGTGTTCAGACTTTGAGAGTACTATAATCTGAAAAGAAGAAGTCAGCCATTTGTTTCATCTGTTCCCAGTCGGCTATGTAGTGAGGGTCAAGACAGGCAACAGCAGTGAAACCTCCTGCCTTTGCACCTTGAAGGCCCTCAATAATATCCTCAAAAACAGCACATTCAAGTGGTTTTAAACCGAGTCCCTTGCAGGCATACTCGTAAACATCGGGAAAACCTTTGTCTCGTTTGACATCATTTGTTGATGCGAAAAAGTCAAACAGATCATAAACTCCGTTGTTTCTGAGTACAGCTTCATACAGTTCTTTTGATGATGCCGTTGCAAGAGCGATTTTGACATCTTTAGCTCTTAGCTGTGAGAGGAAATTATATGCACCGCCTTTGAGAAAAATGTTGTGAGCATATTCCTCAAAGGACATGTCATACCATTCTTTTGCTATCTCCTCAACCGTTTCTTTCAGGTCAAAACGTGTTATGGTATACTCTGCAGCAGTGGTGAAATTCATAGTAGACACTGCTTTGAAGTAGTCATCAGGTACGGCAAATCCACGCTTTGCAAGAAATTTTCTGTCAATGTCAGACCAGACGTGAGATGAATCTATAAGCGTTCCGTCAAGATCAAATATTATGCCCTTGAATTTTGAAAATTCCATTGTATTCTCCTTTATATTAAAAATCCGAATTATTAGTCTTAAAGCCTTTTCCGAACACTTCTCCTGCACTTGTAATAAGCATAAAGGCTTGATTGTCAATTTCAAGTACAGCTTTTTGCACAGATGGTAAACGCTGTTTTTTCATAGCGCACAGAAGAATATCTTTATCCTTTTGGCTGTATCCTGCAACACCTTTGAGGACGGTACATCCTACACCTACTTTTTTAAGAAGCCGGTCTAATATCTCGGAGCTTTTCTCGCTGATGACAAAAACCATTCTTGCTGAGTCCGAGCCGTAAAGCACGATATCAAAAAATTTCGAAAAAACGGCAAGTGCAATGAACGAATAGAGCATATTGTCTGAATTTTTGAAAACGATACCTGAAAGTATGGCAATTATACTATCAATAATGATAATTATAACACTGATTCTGAGATGAGGTTTTTTAAGCTTAATAAGTTTTGTTACTATCTCAGTTCCTCCACATGATGAGCCTGCTCGGAACACTGTTCCACAACCGATGCCCATAAGTGCTCCTCCGGCAATTGAAGCAAGCAGAGAGTTTTGTGTAAAAGCAGGAAAATAGGTGCAGATATCTGCGGTCAGACTGAAAGCAATTATTGCAAAAAATGTCGTAAACAAAAACCTCCAACCCCATTTTTTTATTGCAATTATCAGCAACGGAAGATTTATAAGCATTGTGAGTGTTCCGACTCCAATGGGGATAAAAGCGTCAATTATGATAGAAAGTCCTCCTACTCCACCAGGTGCAAGATGATTAGGAGCCAAGAATAATCCGAGAGAAATTCCGTATATTACTGCACCAATACATATCATTAAAAATCTTATCTGAGGTGAGCCTTTGAATAATCTATCCGGAATCATAGAATTTCCTCCTTGAATTAAAGAATGTCAACGATTATTCTTTGTAATAATAATGATATTATACGGTGAAAGGATAGAAAAGTCATGCATTATCAGAATTATATTATCACATGAGTCCGAGATTGTCAACGCAACAGCGTGGTTTGAAGTCTTGACAAACTAAATGAATTGTGATAAACTGAAATTGTAAAGTTTCAACTTGATTTTATGCTTGTGAAACTGAATTAAATTATATTAAGGAGGAATTTATTATGTCAAAATTTGTATGTTCAATTTGTGGTTATATTTATGAAGGTGAAGCTGCTCCGGAAGCTTGTCCGCAGTGTAAAGCTCCTGCTTCAAAGTTTACAAAAATGGCAGAAGAAGCTGAAATTGTCTGGGCTGACGAGCATAGAGTAGGTATCGCTCAGGGTCTTGATGAAGAAGTAGTTGCAGGTCTTAAAGAAAACTTCAATGGAGAATGCACGGAAGTTGGTATGTATCTTGCAATGGCAAGAGTTGCTTACAGAGAAGGCTATCCTGAGGTAGGTCTTTATTATGAAAAGGCTGCTTGGGAAGAAGCTGAACATGCTGCTAAGTTTGCAGAGCTTCTCGGTGAAGTAGTTACACCAAGCACAAAGAAGAACCTTGAACTGAGATATATGGCTGAAAACGGTGCTTGCGAAGGTAAGCTTATGCTTGCTAAGAGAGCTAAGGAGCTTGGCTATGATGCTGTTCACGATACAGTTCACGAAATGGCTAAGGATGAGGCAAGACACGGCTGTGGATTTAAGGGACTCTACGACAGATATTTCAAGTAAGCGAAAAAACGCATAAAATAAGGGTTTTTGGGACATTCACTGCTTTGGTGGGTGTCCTTTACTTTTGTGTGTAAATCTGTGATAGTGTGTATTTTACACACTCCAAAACCACCGAAAAACTTTATTTTTAGTGGGTGTGTATTGTGGTGTGTAAATACCGCCAAAATAAAAAAGATATGAGAGAATTTCCCTCATATCATTTTCTTTTTTTTGTAACATTTCCTAAACAGGATTGAAGAATCATCCTTTTTGTGATATGATTATACAAAGAAAACTGTAGAAACGGTTGGTGACATTCATGGCTGAACAAATTTCACGAAAAACAAAGATACTGCTTGTACAGATTGCAAACCGTAACTACGGAGATACTGCAATTTCAGACAATGCAAGATTTCTTATAAAAAAAGCAATTGGAAAAAAGAAATCGGATAACTATGACATACTCGATTATAACATTCTTTCAAAGGACATAGGACAAATAAAGTATGTTGATGCAGTAGTTTTTGCAGGCGGTGGAATATTAAAATTCCAGAATGAGGAATTTGACAGATATATAATTGATATTCTTGGAGAAGCACAGAAATATGGAGTACCAACTTTTTTCAATGCAGTTGGTGTTGAGGGTTTCGATGCAGAAAATGAAAGATGCGTTGCTCTCAGGACAGCTCTTAATTATGACTGCGTTAAGGGCATAAGTGTTCGTGACGATTTTGAAACGATGAAAAACTGCTATATCGAAAATAAGAATATCCGTGTCAGATCGGTTGTCGATTCAGCAGTCTGGTCTGATAAGGTGTATGGCAGTGAGCGTGAAAATGAGTCGGAATATATCGGACTGGGAGTTGCAAGAGATAAGATTTTTTCAGATTATGGTATTGAGAATATTGACCGTGATTTTTTACTTGATTTCTGGAAAGAGGTTGCGCTGAGGCTTGAGGAGATGGGGTATAAGTGGAAGATATTCACCAACGGATTCAACTCTGATGAGATTTTTGCTGAGGAGGTCTTGCGATATATCGGACACGGAGAGAAAGTCCCTCAGCCTGCAAATGTCGGAGAACTTGTAGGTACAATAAAAAGCTTCAAGGGTATGATAGCTTGTCGTATGCACGCAAATATCATCGCTTATAGCTTTGGCATACCGAGTATTGGTCTTGTATGGAATGACAAGCTTAAGTTCTGGGGTAAAAAAATTGGTTGCCCTGAAAGATACATAACTTCTGATGCACTTACAGCTGATAATGTAGTTGCATCACTTACAAGAGCACTTGCGAAGGGCTGTTCAAAAGCACGGACAAATCTTATCAAGTATAAAACATATCATGAGCTGAAAGTTTTTATAAAAAAAATCAAGCCTTTCGGAACAATGAAACTATGTAAGGTGGATTTTGTGAAACGTATGGCGGCAACGGCTCTTGGAGGCATTGATTTTAAATATAACAATACCAACACGCTTGAGGCTTTTGAAAGCTCTGTCAAGGCTGGTTATAAGTTTTTTGAAACGGATGTCAGATTTTCAAAGGACGAAAAAATTGTATGTGTAAACGGCTGGTCCAAGGACACCTTTAAGAAATTTGGGCTTGAACATACAGAGGAATCTAAGCAGGGAATGAATATTGATGATTTCCTGGCGCTGAAATATTACGGATTTTTCAAAACGGTAACGTTTGACGAGCTTGTGAAAGCAACAGTTCCGATTTTCAAGAACAGGTCGTATAAGATGGTTCTTGATATTGGTCTGCCAAAAAAAGAGGTGTTGAGTGATATGCTTGATAAGATAATCGCAACACTCAAGGCAAATGAGGTCAATCCTGACAATTTTATTTTCAGGCTACAGAGAAAAAATGATGTCAAGGTTTATAAGAGCAAGAAATATGCATCAAGTATAGCATACTTTGTTGCAAATCCGAAAGATCCTGAGGTCACACTTGCTGAGCATTATGAAAGCATAATATCATACTGTAAGGCACAGAAAATAAGCATGATAACTATGGTGACGGCAACATATAACGAGGAGCTTCTGACGATGCTTAAAGATGCGAAAATAAAACCGATGATAATGACCTATACAAAAACGGAGGATATTATAAACGCTGTTGATAACGGTGTTGAAATTGTCGGAAGTCACTATTACGGACCAGAATATCTTAACAGACTTACGCACTAAAGATTGCCTGCTGTTGAGTTTGTCACTTGACAGCAGGTTTGTTTTATGCTTTTTACTCTTGAAGTTTTAAAGCGTAAAAATTTTTTGAAAGAAATTAGTCTGATATGCTTTACATTCATCGCAAAAAGTGATAAAATATGACTGGTATTAGTTATATTTGAGAGGTGATATTATGCCAATTACTGAAATACTTGAACAGAATGTACAGAAATATGCTGAGGATGTTTGCCTTGTTGAGGTTAATCCGGAAATAAGAGAAGTAAGACGTGTTACATGGAAGGAATATGAACTTATAGAGTCAAACCCTGAGAGTCACTACAGACGTGAGATTACATGGAATGTTTTCAACGAGAAAGCAAACAGATTTGCAAATCTGCTGTTGTCCAGAGGTGTAAGAAAGGGTGACAAGGTCGGAATATTGCTTATGAATTGTCTTGAATGGCTGCCAATTTACTTTGGTATCCTTAAAACAGGTGCGTTGGCAGTTCCGCTCAATTTCAGATATTCGTCGGATGAAATAAAATATTGTCTTGACCTGGCAGAAGTCGATGTGCTTGTATTCGGACCGGAGTTTATAGGACGTATTGAGGAGATCGCTGAGGAGATATCTCAGAAAAGACTGCTGTTTTATGTTGGCGAAAACTGTCCGTCATTTGCAGAGCATTATGACAGACTTGCTTCAAATTGCTCAAGTATGTCACCTGATATAAAGCTTTCCGATGAGGACGATGCAGCTATTTATTTTTCATCAGGTACAACAGGTTTCCCGAAGGCAATTCTGCATAATCACGAGAGTCTTATGCATTCGGCAAAGGTTGAACAGAAACATCACGGTCAGACAAAGGATGATGTTTTCCTTTGTATTCCTCCACTTTACCATACCGGAGCTAAAATGCACTGGTTCGGAAGCTTTATTGTTGGTGGAAAAGCCGTTCTGCTCAAGGGCGTAAAGCCTGAGTTCATACTCGATACTGTTTCAAAGGAAAAGTGTACTATCGTATGGTTACTTGTTCCTTGGGCACAGGATATTCTTGATGCTATTGACAGAGGAGATATTACTCTTTCAAAATATCATCTTGACCAGTGGAGATTAATGCATATCGGTGCACAGCCTGTTCCACCGTCACTTATTGCAAGGTGGAAAAAGGTGTTCCCTGATCATTGTTATGATACAAACTATGGTCTTAGTGAATCTATTGGTCCGGGATGCGTACATCTTGGAGTTGAAAATATACATAAAGTAGGAGCTATCGGAAAAGCAGGCTACGGCTGGGAAGTTAAGATTGTTGACGAAAACGGCGATACCGTTGAAAAGGGTGCAGTCGGAGAGCTTTGTGTCAAGGGGCCTGGAGTTATGACTTGCTATTACAGAGATCCGAAGGCTACTGCTGAAACATTGAAGGACGGTTGGCTGTTCACAGGCGATATGGCTCAGGAGGATGAGGACGGATTTATTTTCCTGGTTGACAGAAAGAAGGACGTTATCATCAGTGGTGGTGAGAACCTTTATCCTGTTCAGATTGAGGATTTTATAAGAAGTCATGAGGCAGTAAAAGACGTTGCCGTTATCGGACTTCCTGATACAAGACTTGGTGAGATAGCAACTGCTATTATTTCAATCAAACCGGAATATAACATTACAGAGGACGATATTCAGAAGTTCTGTCAGAAGCTTCCGAGATATAAGCGTCCACACAAGATAATCTTTGCTGACGTTCCGAGAAACCCGACAGGAAAGATCGAAAAGCCAAAGCTTCGTGAAATTTATTGCGGTGAAAGTCTTGTAGCTGCACAGATTAAGAACTGACAGGAGGATTAACATGGACATTGTTCAAAAGATCAGAGAACGAAAAACAAGTCTTGGCATTGAGTTCGGTTCAACGAGAATAAAAGCTGTACTTATTGACGACAGCTTTACACCTGTAGCGAGTGGCTCTTATACATGGGAGAACAAGCTTGAAAACGGGTTCTGGACGTATTCTCTTGATGAGATACATAAGGGACTCAAAAGCTGTTATGCTGATCTGAAAAAAGATGTTTCTGAAAAGTACGGTGAAACACTGACAGGATTCGGTTCAATGGGAATATCGGCTATGATGCATGGCTATATGCCTTTTGACGCTGAAGGCAATCTGCTTGTGCCGTTCCGCACATGGAGAAACACTACTACAGAGCAGGCTTCGGCTGAGCTTTCACAGCTTTTCAGGTTCAATATCCCACAGCGTTGGACGATTTCACATCTTTATCAGGCAATCCTTGATAAAGAGCCTCACCTTGCACAGCTTGAATATGTAATGACTTTGTCGGAATATATCCACTATCTGTTGACGGGTACTAAAATTGCAGGAGTCGGTGAGGCATCGGGAATGTTCCCTGTGAGCGATTGTCAGTATGATAAACGAATGGTTGCTGATTTTGAAAGACTGATAGCAGACAAGGGCTACAATTTTAAAATAGGCAAGATTTTTCCTGAGATACGAAAAGCAGGAGAATCTGAGGCTATACTTACAGAGTCGGGTGCATTGATACTTGATGAATCGGGAGATTTGCTGAGTGGTATACCTGTTTGTGCGCCTGAGGGCGATGCAGGGACAGGCATGGTCGCAACAAACAGCGTCAAGTCAGGGACAGGAAACGTATCGGCAGGCACGTCAATTTTCGCAATGCTTGTACTTGATAAGGCTCTTGACAATTATTATGATGAGATAGATATGGTGACAACACCGGACGGTCTGCCTGTAGCTATGGTGCATTGCAACAACTGTTGCAGTGAGCTTGATGCATGGATAAACCTGTTTTCCGATTTTTGCAGGGTAGCAGGTATCGAAAAGGACAAGTCGGAGCTTTATGAGATACTTTATAAAAATACTCTCAATGCACCGAGTGATTGCAGTGGTGTGACGGCGTATAATTTCATATCAGGAGAGCCTGTTGTCAAGGCTGAAGATGGCAGGCCGATGTATTTCAGAAATGCCGATACAACGCTTGACACGGCATCATTTTTCAGAGCACAACTTTATTCGTCAATGGCATCGCTGAAAATCGGTATGGATATGCTTTTTGAGAAAGAGGCTGTAAAGGCTGAGCTTTTCTCGGCACACGGCGGACTTTTCAAGGTTGAGGGTGTTGCACAGCAGTATCTTGCTGACGGACTCGGCACACCTGTTGCTGTTATGAAAACAGCAGGAGAAGGCGGAGCATGGGGTATGGCAGTTCTGGCAGCATATTTGCAGGAGAGTGACATTTCCCTGCCTGAGTTTTTGCAAAACCGAGTATTTGCTGAAATGGAAAGCAGTGTTGTTGCTCCGGATAAGGATGGAACTGACGGTTTCAATGAGTTTATAAATAGATACAAGTCAGGACTTTCTGCTGAAAAAATACTGGGAGAAATCTGACAGAAAGGATAGTCGATATGCTTGAACAACTGAAAAAAGAGGTCTATGAGGCAAATATGCTTTTGCCTGAATATAAGCTTATTACGTTCACATGGGGAAATGTATCTGCTATTGATCGTGAAAGTGGTTGTGTGGTAATAAAGCCATCCGGTGTTGAGTATGCTGATATGACGGCTGATGATATGGTGGTTGTTGACCTTGAAACGGGAAAGACCATCGAAGGCAATTTGAAACCATCAAGTGATACTCCTACACATCTTGAGCTATATAAAGCTTTTCCGAATATCGGAGGAGTAGTTCACACTCACAGCAGATGGGCGACGTCTTATGCACAGGCAGGACGTGGTATAGTACCGCTGGGAACAACTCAGGGTGATTATTTTTATGGAGAAATCCCTTGCACAAGACCTATGAGAAGTGACGAGATTGCAGAGGAATATGAAAAAAACACAGGCAAAGTTATAGTTGAAACGTTTGATAGTATTGATGCAGAATCAATACCTGCTTGTCTGGTTTTCAGTCACGGACCTTTTATCTGGGGAACTGATGCAAAAAACGCTGTTCACAATGCAGTAGTGCTTGAAGAAATTGCATTTATGAATTATCATGCAGAGAGCATGAATCCTGATGTAAAAAGAATGCAACAAGAGCTTCTGGATAAGCATTATCTCAGAAAACACGGTAAAAATGCGTATTACGGTCAGTGCTCACCAAAGGGGTAAAACACTATAATAGGTTAATAAAGTAAAAAAGACGGCTATGATTATTTCATAGCTGTCTTTTTGTATGCATATTATTTATAATTAATATTACCGATGTCTTTTTCATCAAGATGATTTATGTCACCGAAGCCGTGAAGTCTGAAATTAACTTTGTCGCCGGAACGATCATCAGTGCAAAGAGTAGCTATAGCTGTCGGTTCAGCACTCATGCCCTGCAATGTGAGAACTGGTGATATACCCAACAGGTGTGCTATCATAACACAGGTTACACCGAAGTGGCAAAACAGAGCGATAGTTTCATTGCAATCTTTGGTTTTGTGATAGACACCACCCTCTCTGACAAGTCCGAACTGTGCGAGAAGATCGTCAAGACCGTTCACTACTGATTGATAACGTGGATACATTTCTGTATCCTTAATACCCTGAACATTCTGAAAGGAATCCTTGTCAAAAGCATCTTTTACCTGGGTCCAGTTTTCGGGAAGAAGATCCCAGACGTGGATAGGCTCCTGAGAGTCCTTATCGTAAACCTTGACATCGAACTCGCGAAGCCAGTCGCATTTTTTGAGAGGAATATCCGTTTTATCAATAGATATATGTGCTGTTTCTATTGCCCTGCCCATTGGTGACATGAATGCATGAGTAATACCCTCACTTTCAAGTCTTTTTGCAAGACGTTTTGCTTGTTCTGTTCCATGCGGTGTAAGGCAGTCCTTTTCATAGTTTGGTTCACCGTGACGTATAAGCAAAAGCTTCATTACTACTCCTCCCATCAATATACAAAATCCGACAAAAGAATTATAGCATAGATATATCATACCGTCAATAAAAGTATAAAATAAAAAAATTACATATTGCTATTGCTTTTGTTAGAAAATAATGTTATAATATTTGTACAAGTCTTTTAGACAATGTGAAGATTGTATTGTGTAATTGCATAAAACCATTACGATTACGTTGTTCTGGATATGCTTTAGGGTTAGTTAAGATCCAATAAAAAAGAAAGGTGTTTTCAAATGAAAAAGGTAAAAAAGATTCTGTCTTTGGCTCTTGGACTGTCACTTGCAGTATCGTGTACGCTCAGCACTATCACTTCATCTGCTATTAATATTTCAGACGATCCGTTTGATATGGATTCTCAAGCAGGAGCAATCTGTTTTTTGAGTTCAAAGTCAGTAACAATCACGCTTGACAAAACAGAATACGCTTATAATGGTACACAGATAAAGCCTGAGGTTGTTTCTGTTCACTATAAAGCATCAACTTATGATCTTGATCTTGCATTGGGTGATGACTATACTGTTGAATACGGAGAGAATGTTGAGCTCGGAAAAGGTACGGTAACTA